>DAICZM010000251.1 GCA_027311145.1 Ktedonobacterales bacterium | reverse complement strand
ACTATGAAAATGCGTTCAGGGGTTGGAGTACTGGGCGAAAATAAGCGTCAGACAGGAGACCGCCAGTACCATGAATGAGCCAAGCGCAACAAATGAGCAATATACGAGCGAACCACGACGGAGGCTATCACCCTGGCGAGTGCTGCTTGCAGTCTTCATTCTCCTAAGTCTGTCTGCCGGTACCGTTTTCGCACGACAACAATGGCACGCGAGTCAGCCAACCATATCTAACAAGCCATGGTTTGCAAGCTATGTCGATGTTACGGCTACACCTGCATTTGCCTTTGAACAATTGGGTACAACCTCAAACCGCGATGCCGTCCTTTCCTTCATCGTCTCATCACCGATGGATGCATGTACCCCTTCGTGGGGAGGTGCATATACGTTGAGCCAGGCCACCGGCTCACTGGACCTCGATAGACGTATCGCTCGCTTACAGCAACAAGGTGGCAGCGTAGCTATATCTTTCGGCGGCCAGAGAAACCAGGAGCTTGCCGTCAATTGTACCGACCCAGGCCAGCTTTTCAACGCATACCAGGCGGTGGTCGATCAGTATAACATCAACACCATCGATCTTGACATTGAAGGTGCCGACTTGACGGATGCCGCCGCCGCCAGCAGGCGTGCCACTGCCATTGCTCAGCTCCAATCACAGCGACGCGCCGCAGGGAAACAATTTGCGGTATGGGTGACGCTACCTGTGACGCCACAAGGGTTAGATGAAAATGGCACAAACGCCGTGAGTCAATTGCTAGCGCACCATGTTGACCTGGCAGGGGTAAACGTCATGACCATGGATTACGGCTCCAGCCTTGTGAAAGGCACAACCATGGCCAGCGCATCGGAAAGTGCCTTAACCCAAACAGAGCGTCAACTTAACATTTTGTATCAGCAAGCAGGCGTGCCCTTAAATGATGCTACGCTCTGGACGAAGATGGGCGCAACTCCTATGATTGGGCAAAACGATACTCCAGATGAAGTCTTCACTCTTGCTGATGCGACGGCGTTAAACCAATTTGCGCTCTCTCATAAATTAGGACGCATGTCGATGTGGTCAGCGAATCGGGACCTCACGTGTGGCACGAATTATGTGTTTACGCAAATAGTCTCTGATGCCTGTAGCGGTATACAGCAGGATGCGTATGGTTTTGCAAATCGCCTTGGTGCTGGTTTTGATGGTAGTATTTTCCTGAGTGCTGGCCTGGTGACAACGGCAGATACTACCTCAAAAATTGCCCTGCAACCAGATAATCCCGCCACCAGTCCATACCAGATCTGGTCACCCACAGGGGCCTATCTTAAAGGGACCAAAGTTGTCTGGCATCACAATGTCTACCTGGCAAAATGGTGGACTCAAGGTGATGTACCAGATAATCCTGTTTTGCAGGAGTGGCAGACACCCTGGACATTGATTGGCCCAGTCCTGCCAGGCGAGAAGCCGATTCCACAGCCGACGTTACCCGCTGGCACCTACCCTGATTGGTCTGGCACGGCCATCTATAACACTGGCGATCGTGTCTTATTCAATGGGGTGCCGTACCAGGCAAAATGGTGGAATACGGGACAAAGTCCAGCCGCCGCAACAGCCAATCCCGATAGTTCCCCATGGGTACCATTGACCCAAGAGCAGATCAACGCTATCGTAGCACCCACAAAGTGAGCAACAAGATGTAACAGTAGTGAACTAGTAGACCCAGCGGTCATGTGTTCTCCTCGTGAAGAGATTTTTATCTATCTCCTGGGCCTCCCTGACGCAATCGGGAGGCCTTCACCCAAGCAGCCTGGACATCACCTTTTGTTCTTACTCCACCTCAATCGTGTGATGGCCTGTCATTTTCCTCTTCCATCGAGAGCAAACCGCGTTGGAGGACAATAGCTACTGCTGAAGCGCGCGAGTCAACACCTAATTTGGCGTAAATATTGGTGAGCTGCGACGGTGTCGCGGTGATACCTAGCCTGGCCGCGATCTCTTTACTGCGTTCACCTCGTGCTACACTGGTCAAGATTCTACGCTCGCGTTCAGTCAGATCAAGCTTTTCCATTTTTTTGCGCGCTCCGCCGAAGAATCTGAGGCGAGAAACGGCTAGGTTAACGAGAGGCGGAGCAACTCCCTTGTTCGACTTGCTGTCATCCAAACCTGCCGACGCATTGACTCACATTAACGCTTACCTCGCATACCCCTTTCACACCAAGTTTGCCAGTCCTGGTAACCTAGTTTTTTGCCCCAATGCCTCACTTAAAAATAACTCCATCGAACGTATATACCATATAAACCATCACATACATCACATAAAGGAATATTTCATCATGAGAAACCCTATTATTTTCATTCCTGGGACGAGCGGGACCTCGCTGGACCTCGATCCCAATACTCCTGCCAAGGACTACATACTCGCCGACGACGCTCACGTCTTTCCCGACCAGAACACCATATCACACACTTCCAAGCAATTCAACTATCACCCTGCCTCATTTGATCCTGGCCGATGTCGCATCTGGCTCGGACCAGAGGCGGTTAACACAATTCTTCTCGATACACTCACTAACAATCGAGGGAATCACTACCTGGATATCCTGAAATTCGACGAATCGGGATACCAGGCCCAGATTCCAGAGGTTGCGGTCAAAGTTGGTACTGTCCTTGATGTGATCGATTTAGTCACAACGCAGAGTCTTCCGCTGCTTGCAGGCATCCTCAATCAGCCACTCTCTAAACCAATCTATAGCGATCTCCTCACCTTCCTTCAAGGAATACCCGACAGATACCTTTACCTCTTTCCCTACGATTGGCGCGGCAACTTGCCTGATCAGGTCGCAAGCCTGAGTGCCTTTATAGACGACACCCTAAGCAGCACACACTCCCAACAAGTTGTACTCATCGCACACAGTTTAGGCGGCCTTATCTGCCGCGCGTATTACTTATCTTCGGCTGCGAACACCGCGAAAATAGAGAAAGTGATCACTCTAGGCAGCGATTTCGGCGGCACTCCATTGGCTATCAAAGGTCTCGTCATGGGCGACACATGGGGCATCGGCTATAATATTGGCCCCGTGTCAATCGGTCTCAGCGAGTGGGAAACGCATGATTTGGCACAAAATTGGGGCACCAGTTACTTTCAGGCTCCCAATTCCGACGTGTGGTTCTTCGACCAGAGCCAGCCCACGGGTATTCCCTTTCAGAGCATTGATCGATCCTATATTTGTGTAGATGGTCTCACTATCCCCAACACTTTTCTAGACAACATGGCCTGGATTGAACAGCACCACAACTCAGGACTTGCTGCGCAAACTATCAATTATTTTGCCGATTTCCCCGTAGGTGATTTTCAAGTCCCACCACCCGCTTTCGTGGAACACCATCGCATCTTCAGCAAAGGCAATACCAGCACCGTCGTCGGTATTCACCTCCATGATGGACCTTCAGATGCTGGTAACTATTGCATTCAGACCAATACCCCTGTTGATCCAAGTGCCTTTGCTCTCGTTACATACTGCGATCCGATTACAGGCGATGGAGATGGGACCATCTCCTTTCACAGCCACATGGCACATTCCGCACAAAACGATCCTCATGTTTACATCTACGATAGTCTTTTTAACCATGTGAGTCATTTCGATCTCGTCAACCAGACCGATGTACACACTCTCATTCAAGCTATCCTGGATGGCTCCATCACCAATGAGCCTGACGCACACGCAAACATCTCAAACAACTTCCATGCACCCACTGACCCATTTTTCGGCGAAACTTTCTAAGGAGGAAAACTGTGATGCAAGACCATTCTGATAGTCACCAACACGATAGTATCGACCCGCGTAATCTTGCTCTCGTTGCTAACCGCTGGCTGTTACGCGTCAGAGGTCGCGTAATGGTAGAGATTGAAGACACAGCAGGCCGTCGTCTCGGTCCGTATCGAAAAAACAGAGAGGTGCTAGAGAAAGAGGTTGAAGATGTTAGTCAGCACAATGTCTCCCCCAATCTATTTGAGCTTACTATTCCAGGTGCGACCTACAACCCCGGCAGGAGCTTCACAACAGCCTTCCTCGGTCGGACAGACAGATATAGCTTTAGATTACAAGGCCAGGCTCCAAGTGTCGTTGACGTATATCTCACGGCTTTCTCGTCAAATAACAGACTCGACACGGCTTTCTTCCACGCTATTCCCATGACTGAGGACAGCCGTGCCTCATTTGTCTACAATACTGATCATCCTTTAGAGAGCATTGCTATTAAGTTGCTCCCCAAGCCTGGCAGCGAAGTTCTGCACATTTCACCAACTGCCATCTTGAGGCCAAGCGAGAGCATCGATCACACACCGCCAACAACAACAATTGCGATCAATAGCGATAATAGCGTGACTCTCTCGGCAACTGACCATCCCGGTGGCTCCGGCGTCTTGCGCACCCACTATACCACCGACCTGCGCACCTTCTCCATCTATGAGGGAGTGCCATTCTTGATTCCAGCGGACGCAAAGATTGTCATGGCCTTTTCAGTGGACCGCAATGGCAACCAAGAATACCCGGGTGCAGTGCGACCAGTGTTAGGCGTCCACCCAAACGTCGTCGTTTTCCAGGCAACTGTAGGAAATGCACAACGTGTAGCACAACAGATACAAGCCTTCAACCTGGATCCTGTCCCACTGACCGGCCCATTAGAGTGGGAAGCAAGCACAGAAGAGGAAACTCCCTGGCTTTTCATTGAGCCACAAGCAGGCAAGACACCCGGCCTGCTCACGCTTTCTGTACATACCAATCAATTACAGGCGAACACCTACACAGCCAGGGTACTCGTTAAAGCACGCACCCCTGAAACCATTTTCGCCGAGCGTGCGATCAGCGTGGCTTTGGAATTGAGCAATCCAGACCTTCTTTCATACCCCGAGCGAAGCTAGACGCGACAGCGTCGTTGGGCATGATTTCAACACGGACCACCTATCACATAGCCTGCTCTCACGACTGTGAGGCGCACAATGTCGCGGATCACCGGTGAGGCAGCATACATTGGCATTATCAGCACCATCCCAGCATGACTGGAATCGCCCCTTTTCTGAGGGTCAAAGGCGCGCAGAAGACCAATATCACGGAATCACACCCTTCACGACCTCATATTCTTGACAGATACCCTGCATACACCTATTATAAAGGATAGGTATGAACGAGCTGTTCATCATGAATAAAGTTTGCATACGCTTTACTATATGCACGTTTACTTCCAGGAGACGTGTGCGCAGGGAGTAATCATTTGTCAAAGCAGTACGTTGGACATTTACCTGACCATGATCCACTTTATCATTATCTGCGATACGATATTTTGCCACAGATAGGCTTAGCCCATCATCCAGCAAGATTTCGTGTCTTTCGGATGGGTGGGAGCAATGAGGTATATCTTTATGAAGAGAAGTACAGCAATGTACAGATAATAGGAAAATTTTTTGCGCGAAGCACCGAGAGTGGCTTCCACTTACCAGAAAAAGATCAGCGCATGCAACAGGAATTTCATAATCTTCATCTGATGCGTGGCTATGGTCTGATTGGCTATCCGCATGATGTGGTACGACCTCTTGGGTACAATGGCTGGTTGAATAGTCTGTTAGTTGAAGAGTATCGTGGTGGGCAGTCACTCAGTAGTGTCATCACACAGGCCATTGTGGCTAACCAGCCAGAGAGACTCTATGGAAAGCTAACCGCACTAGCCTATTTCCTCGCCACCTTTCATAATCGGACTGCGAATGGCTATGCGGTGAACTTTCACGAAGATTGTGCCTACCTGGATCGTCTTGTACGCAAATTGTTCAAAAAACAGTTGGTCAATTGGGATGAAGTCAACGAATTTTCCTGGTTGCGGGACTGTTGGCTCGAGCAACCTTATATGTGGGAAGACCAGCAAGTCCTTGTTCATGGCGATGCAACCCCCTCGAATTTCCTCTTTGGAGAGGGGCTAAGCGTGATAGGTATCGACCTGGAAAGAATGAAGCGGGCTGATCGTGTCTTTGATCTTGGGCGCATTGCTGGTGAACTTCAGCATTTTTTCTTACAAATCACAGGCAACAAATATGCTGCTGAACCATTTATCGGCCATTTCCTTTGGGAATATGCCTGCCATTTTCCTGATCGCCAGAGTGCTTTTGCCTCTATTAGCAGACGGCTCCCTTTTCAAATGGGGCTGACGTTGCTACGCATTGCCCGTAACTCCTGGATCAGCAACGACTATCGACGGCAACTCATCGAGGAAGCAAAACTCACACTGAGGGCTTTTTAATGAATATTCGTACGCTCCTCTTTGATGTGAACGGCACGCTTGTGGATATTGAGACAGATGAAAGTTTAGGGGAAATTTACCGTGCCATCGCTCACTTTCTCATGTATCAGGGTATCAGCCTTCATCGTTGGGAAGTACGTGACCTGTACTTTCAGATCATGCAGAGACAACGGGCGGCGAGTGCCGAAAAGTTTGTCGAGTGGGATGCCGTCTCGGTATGGCATGAGTTTGTACAAAAAACGGGAAGCGATTTTACGCGTGCGTTACCTCCTGAAAAGCTCGCACAATTGCCACTTTTCCTGGCAGAGTTGCATCGAGGTATTGCCCGTAAGCGGCTCCGTCTCTATCCTCAGGTGCAAGAAACACTTGAGCAGTTATCTTCACACTACCGCATGGCAATTGTCTCGGATGCTCAGAGTGCGTATGCCAACTCCGAATTGCGTGCAGTAGGAATACTCAACTACTTTAATCCAGTCATCGTGTCCGGTGACTACGGGTATCGCAAGCCTGATCCGCGCCTCTTTCAAAAAGCGCTAGACGCATTAGAAGTACAACCAGAACATGCTCTCTATATTGGCAATGACCTGTATCATGATATTCTGGGTGCGCAGCAGGTAGGGATGAAAACGATATTCGTCTCGTATACCACCCGCGTGAATAGTACGATTGAAACAGTTGTGCCTGATTAC
>DAICZM010000250.1 GCA_027311145.1 Ktedonobacterales bacterium | reverse complement strand
TTGAAGCTTTTGGGCAATGATTTGGATGCCTTGTACACGGTTATGCACAAAAAAGACTTGACCACCCCTATCAATTTCGCGAATGATTGCTTCGCGAATCAATTGTTCGTCATATTCGCGGATGGTTGTGCGAATCGGTAAGCGTTCCTGTGGTGGCGTTTCGATGACGCTCATATCGCGCAGATTGACCAATGACATATGCAGTGTGCGTGGGATAGGGGTTGCAGTCATTGTCAGGACATCAATTTCGCTACGCATCTGTTTGAGACGTTCTTTATGTACGACGCCGAAACGTTGTTCCTCGTCTATAATGAGCAGGCCGAGGTTGAAGAAGACGACATCTTTTTGCAGAATGCGATGTGTTCCAATGATAATATCGACCTTACCAAACGCGAGGTCTTCAAGGACCTGCTTTTGTTCTTTTTCTGAACGAAAACGGCTTAACAATTCAACACGCACGGGATAAGCTTTCAGACGTTCTCTAAACGTGTTGAAGTGTTGCAATGCCAACACGGTCGTGGGAACCAGGATCGCAACCTGGTATTGGTCGAGAACCGCTTTGAAGGCGGCACGCAAGGCGACTTCAGTTTTCCCGTAGCCGACATCCCCACAGACCAGGCGATCCATCGGACGCGGACGTTCCATATCGGCTTTGACTTCTTCAATCGAGCGTGCCTGGTCAGGCGTTTCCTCATAGGGGAAGGCATCTTCCAGCTCTTGCAGCCAGGGTTGTTCTGCATCGGATGGGAAGGCGTGACCTTGTAGGGCTTCCCGCTGGCTATAGAGTTTAAGAAGGTCGTGGGCAATATCCTGAACATTCTCCTTAACTTTGGATTTTGCGCGTGTCCATTCGCTTGTGCCGAGCTTACTGAGTGCTGGTACAGACTCGCCCATGCCGATGTAGCGGGTGATGCGATCCAGTTGGTCGGTTGGAATATAGAGTTTGTCGGTTCCTGAGTAGTGGATCAGTAGATATTCGCGTTCAACCCCTGTCAAACTGAGTTTGACCAGACCCTCGAAACGACCGATGCCGTGTTCCTGATGCACGACATGGTCGCCCGGGTTGAGTTCAGCGAGAAAAGAAGCGGGGGTAATTGGTTTGCGCCGTTGGACATTGCGGCGGCGCGACCATCCAAAAATCTCGGTATCGGTATAGACGTGTAGGCCAAGCGAATGCGATTGCCATCCTTCAGTCATCTGGCCCTGGATGAGTGTCAGCGTCCCAGCTTCTGGCGGCTGGTTGATGTTTGTTCCGGGGCTTACGTGGGTGGTCGCGTCCTTGAGGATACTTTCGTCACTAAGAACTTCAGACATGCGGCGCGCTTGGGCTGTAACAATAATCACGCGCTCTCGACTATCGAGCAGACGACGACAGTCCTGAACGAATGAGCGCAAACGCCCGCCGTAGGAATTTGCGCTGGTGTGAGGCGGCATCAGATGTTCTGTCCCACCTTGCTGGCGCAACTCGAACTCGCTTTCGGCAGTTGAGAGGATATCAGCAAAATGAATCTGTTTGCGCTGTTGGAGTTGAGGTTCAAGGGTATTCCAATCACTATGGGCGGAGCGCAGATGGGTAGGATTGGCACGTTCGTGTTCCAGGTTTTCTTTATTCTCATTAGCCTGTGCATCAAGTTCTATGATGCGCTTGTGAAGTGTGGCGGGATTGTCCAGGATCAGCAAGCCGGTGCGCGGCAGGTAGTCCAGAATGGTTGCTTGGGCATGGAGATAGGGAAGATAAAAGACGATATCGTCAAAGGAGCGGCGTTGGCGCAGTAATTCCAGGTCATTATTCCAACGTTCTTCGGCATCGCGATGCAAGAGCTTACTGTCGAACTGTTCGAGATGCAGCACGGCCTCTGGTCCATGTATTGGCAAGGCTTCGCGTGCGGGACTGATGATGCAACGTACTATAGGGTTGAGAGAACGTTGTGTTTCTTGGTCAAAGGTGCGTAACGATTCGATTTCATCGCCGAAAAATTCGACACGCACCGGACGTGGTAGCATTGGCGGAAAAAGGTCGATAATGCCGCCACGATGACTAAACTGTCCAGGCTCCTCGACCTCGGCAACTGGCTCATAACCGAGGTTGTAGAGATGTTCAATCAGCATGGTCAAATCAACCTCTTGTGCGGGCTGGAGCGTAAAGAGTGCAGCAGCAAGCTCTTGAGGTGGCATAATAGGCTGGGTTAAAACACGTGCGGAACAGACAACGATGGGTGTGCGTTCACGTTCAACCAGTGCTGTGAGGGCTTGCATCCGCTGCTGTGTTGTTTCCGTATCACTGATTAAACGCTCGTAGGGGAGCGCATCACGATCAGGTAGTGCGAGGATATCGGATTGCCCGGGCAGAAATACCTTGAGTGTTTCTGCGAACTGTTGTGCCTGCGTCTCATCCTTTACCACAATCAGCATGGGTTGTTTTAGGGCGGAGGAAAGAGCGGCTACAATAAAAGGGCGTGCTGCTTCTGTGACGCCTGTTAAGGCCGGTAATGTATCTGCTTTGTGTAACTGATCTATCAAACGGCGAAACTCCGGGCGTTGTGTAAGAAGTGCGAGTAATCCCTGTAGTGTCACATCATCCTCCAAAAGACACGGCGATTTGCACCCCCACACATAGCCTCCTATGGGGGCGCAATGAACAGATTTTTGTTCTTTCGTATCACGCACTAATCATAGCGCACTATGCCGAACTATGCAACTCTCTAGGCGATGCTCATACCCTGAGTCGCATTCGCGAATACTAGCCAGCAGAAAGCAAGATATGGTATACTCTAAATAGAGACCTTCGGGGCAGGGTGTAATTCCCGACCGGCGGTAAATCTCAGATACCGGGTATCTGGGGTAAGCCCGCGAGTTGGCTGGCAGCGCAATGCTGCTCGTTCGACAGATTCGGTGTGAAGCCGAAGCCGACGGTATAGTCCGGATGGGAGAAGGTTTATCAAAGGAGCGTTGCTCCTCGTGCAGCATGCAATGTAGCGTATGTGGTACGAGGTTATACTGCTATGGCTATTGCAATGTTCTTTTTCATCTCCCGTACAAGCCTCCCTGCGTCAGATGATGGTGCTTTTGTGCTGCTTTTGCACAGAAGAGCCGCAAATGCATGACAGAGGGAATTCAATGAGTGTAACAACATCGACGGCCAATAACGCACCGCTTAAGGTGCGCACGTATGTGTACTCATGGAAGGGATGGCAATCTTCCAGTGAGACTGCTCCAGGGGGTAAAGCCCCTGCTTTGCGTTTGGCACGCGCCTTTTCCATTATTCCGCCATTTATGCTGGCTGCTTTCTTGCTCGTGAGTTGGTATGTTAGCACCGCCGCCGGCGGCATTCCCAGCATTATTATCCCCGCCCCGGGTGATGTTTTTGTAAGTTTGTGGCAAGGCATCCTATCGGGCATTTACCTCAACAACATGTTGGTGACGCTTCAAGAGAGTGTTTTTGGGTTTCTCATTTCACTCGCGATTGCATTACCGCTCGGCTATGGGCTAGCGAAATCGCGTTTACTGGCGGCGGCCGTGCAGCCCTACCTCTCGGCAGGCCAGGCTATTCCCGCACTGGTAGTGATTCCCTTGCTGCAACTCTGGCTCGGCTATGGGATATTACCGAACATTGTGGTCTGTACCCTTATCGTCTTGTTTCCGATGGTGATGAATACGATTTTAGGCATAGAGACGATAGATCGTACACTCACAGATGCAGCACGAGTCGAAGGCGCATCTGGCTGGTCATTGCTGGCACACATTGAATTTCCGCTGGCGTTACCGGCTATCCTTGCTGCGGTTCGCACCGGTTTTACGCTCTCGATCATGGGAGCTATTGTGGGCGAATTTGTAGCTGGCGGCGATCAAGGCCTGGGCGCACTGGTGGTGCAAGCAAAAAACCAGTATAACATGCCATTCATGTTTGCAACCTTGATTGTCCTGGCCATGCTTGCTGCCCTTTGTTATGCTGCAACCTGGTTGCTCGTGAAATATGCAGAACGCATCTATTAGGCTAGATAGCTGTGTTCTCGTCTGCTCATAACTTTTGAATCACTATCCAACATTGAAAGGTAGATACAGAACGCGATGGATAATCGTCATCGTTTTTCAAACGCCATGCTCTTTTTGTCCCTTTTCCTCTCTCTAGGGACAGTACTTGCCGCATGTGGTGGAACCACTGCCACCCCGTCAAGTACTGCCATCGCGACCCCCGCCTCATTGCAGCCGCAAGATGTTTCGATTGGATTGGGCTATATTCCCGATATTCAATTCGCACCGTTCTACGTGGCCCAGAGTAAGGGCTATTACAAAAATGCAGGACTTACTGTGACATTTCATCATGGTATTGTGCCGGACCTGATTGGATCAATGGTAGCTGGCAAGAACACCTTCGTCTTTGCGGGTGGAGACGAGTTGCTCGAAGCGGCCAGTAAGAATAGTAGCGTAAAAGCTCTTGATGTGGGAACAGTGTTTCAACAATATCCTGTCAGCTTGATTGTGCCGACAGACTCGCCAATTAAAGTTCTGGCTGATCTCAAAGGACATACGATAGGTGTCCCGGGCCTGTATGGTTCGACCTATACAGGTTTGCTGGCTCTGCTGTATAAAGCGGACCTTTCGCCTGCCGATGTACACATTGAGTCCATTGGTTTCACACAAGTCGCTGCGTTATTGACGCACAAAGTAGATGCGGTGGTGGGCTATTCTAACAATGAGCCATTGCAATTGCAGTCCCATGGTTTTGGTGTACGCACCTTTAATGTCTCAGATTATCAACCGCTGATCTCGAATGGCATTATTACGACGACGGCAACTTTTCAGAGCAATCCCCAGATGGTGTGTAACTTTGTCCAAGCCACGTTGAAGGGTGTAAAAGAGGTGATCGCTCATCCTGCAGAAGCGGTGACGGTCAGTCAGAGCTATGTGCCAGGTTTGGATATAACGCAAGCAACGGCAGTCCTCAATGCCACTCTTCCCGTTTGGCAGCCTGCTAACGGCAAATTTGGCTATAGTGATCCGGCAGTATGGAACTCGATGGAGCAGTTTCTTGTCACGCAGAAATTGGCGAACATGGTGTCGAATTTGTCACAACTCTACACGAATCAGTGTGTCGGCTAAGTTTGCCCTGTGATGGTATTGTCGTGCGCAGAAAAAAGCCTGCCAGGATCACCCTATTCTGGCAGGCTTTTGGTTATGGTAGGGCATAAAGGGCGAGGTTTTGGTAATAGATAGCGGCCCCTACGTCAGCCACTAAGCCAATTGTTCCACTGCTATAAAGCCCGCTTTGTGCTGCTCCTTGCCAAATACCATTGATGTAGAATTGGAAAGTATCATTGTGTACAATCACATCAAGCGTGATGGTCCCTTGCAAGGGCTGAAGCGTTTTGTCCCCGTGCAGCAGCGTGGCGGCTCCTGTTTGATTGTCATAGGTGTAAGCGTTCCACGTGTTATTGGGTGAGAGCAGGAAGGAATAGGCTCCTTGCTGTTGACCAGGCTGGTTGCGTATAATGACGCCGAAATTGCCATGTGAGCTAGCTGTTTGACTCATTTGTACTTGTAAGATATAGTTTGTTGGAAAATAGTGTTGTTGTGGCAAGGTGTTTAAGAAGATGCCGGCCAGATGTTGCGTGCCTGTGTTCATGAGTTCTAATCCATGTGAGGTACAATGCATGGCTGCATTTGGCTGGCTGCTCCATTGCGCTCCATAGATATCGCATGCCTCTCCGGGGCGTGAGGTTGCATAGAGTTGTTGGCCTGCTGCAATCGCAGATATGATGTGAAAATTTGGTACTGGCGTGCTATTATTGGCCTGTAATGTAGTTTTTGTCGATGAGTTAGTGTGTGAGTTGGCTGCCAGAGAGAGGTAAGCGATAAATCCACCAATGACCAGGAGCAATGTGAGCAGACTCCCTAAGAGCATCATGCCGACAGATTGGTATCCTCTGCGCTCGCCAGGTGATTTGGTAGGGATGGCGGGTGATGCAGTATCCGAAAAGCTGATCTTGGCACGTTCTCTTGCAGGCTCGTGTGCTGGTGGTGTAACCACCGTTGGCATAATATCAATGCTTGGAGGAGCAAGAGGCGTCACTCGAGGAGCTTCTTCGGTTGCTGTGCTATGAATATCGTGTCTCGCGATACTTTCGGCCGCTTGGACGGTATCGTTGTTCGGTAAGAGTATTGGTGGTGGGGTAGCAGGCAGCATGGCTTTATCTCTCTGTTGATAGCTATGCTTGGTATCTTCAATGGCAGCGCGTAATGCATAGGCCAAGTCACCTGCATATGTATAGCGATGTTCTGGTTTTTTCTCCAAGGCTTTCATCACAACAGTGTCGATAGCAGGAGAGATGCTCGGGTTCAATTGTGAAGGGCGCGGAGGCATTTCCATGGCATGTTTAATAGCCACTGCGACGGGCGAAGTCCCCGTAAATGGCACCTGCCCTGTGAGCATTTGGAAAAGAATAACACCCAGCGAATAGACATCAGTACGATAATCGATGGCACTCCCACGTCCCTGCTCGGGAGAAAGATACTCAGGTGTGCCGACAATCGTTCCAACGCTTGTGTGAATTGAAGGTGTCGAGTCATTCGTTTGTGCTTGCGTGGTAGCGCGCATGATTTTTGCCAGTCCGAAATCAGCGATGAGTACGCGACCATCAGCATGAAAAAGAATGTTTCCGGGTTTGAGATCACGATGGATGATACCTTGTGCATGGGCACTATCCAAGCCAGTCGCAACCTGCTCGACAATAGCCAAGATGTTTGCCAGCGGAAGAAGCGCATGTTTGTCTAAGTATTCCCGCAGTGTGCCGCCCGTGACATAGGGCATAACGAGGTAGGCGAGATTATCTTCTTCCCCATATTCGTAGATTGGCATGATATTGATGTGATCGAGAGCCGCAACTGCATCAGCTTCGCGACGAAAACGGGCCAGGAACTCTGTGCGGGGTCTGAAATCTGCTAGTACGCTAGGCATT
>DAICZM010000024.1 GCA_027311145.1 Ktedonobacterales bacterium | reverse complement strand
CCAGAGAAGCAGTATGTGCAGTGGAAAGAGGAGAGCACGATTGCCAACCTGCTGGATCGCCATTTGACGCAGTTTTGCGCAAAAGAGCGGCTGTTGGAGATCATCCACGACTTTATTATCTTCGATCACGGCATCAAAAAGGTCTGTCGTCCACACCAATACTTCGGCGTACTCGCGGCGCAAAAGCGCGTTCGGAGCCGCGAGGGCGGCGTCATCTGGCACTCGCAAGGCAGCGGCAAAAGCCTGACGATGGCGTGGCTCGCCAAATGGATTCGCGAACATGTCCCCAACTCGCGCATCCTCATCATCACCGACCGCACCGAGCTTGACGAACAGATTGAGCGCATCTTTCTCGGCGTCGAGGAGGAGATCGTGCGCACTAAAAGCGGCAAAGACCTTGTGCAAAAACTGGGTAGCAGCACGCCCTGGCTACTCTGCTCGCTCGTCCACAAGTTTGGCAGCAGAAGCGGCAAAAGGGGCACACAGAGTACACAGGACGGCGATGAGCCGGATGTGGAGTCCTTTATCGAGGATGTCAAACGCAATCTGCCGCCCGATTTCAAGGCACAGGGCGACATCTTCGTCTTTGTGGACGAGTGTCACCGCACGCAGTCGGGCAAACTGCGTCAGGCGATGAAAGAGATCGTCCTGCCCAACGCCATGTACATCGGCTTTACTGGCACGCCGCTACTTAAAACCGACAAGCAGACCAGCATTGAAATCTTCGGCACATACATCCACACCTATCGCTTCGACGAGGCCGTTGCGGACCAGGTTGTGCTGGACCTGCGTTACGAGGCGCGCGACATCAACCAGTATATCGGCTCACAGGAGCGCATTGATCACTGGTTCGAGACCAAGACCAGGGGGCTGACGGAGACCGCGCGCGCACAGCTCAAACAAAAATGGGGCACGATGCAGAAGGTCCTCAGTTCGGAGGCGCGGCTCAAAATGATCGTTGATGACATTCTACTCGACATGGAGCGTGAATCGCGTCTGGCGAGTCGGCGTGGCAACGCGTTGCTGGTGGTGGACAGCATCTATCAAGCCTGCAAGATTTATGAGATATTCATCGCGGAGGGCTTTCACGAGTGTGCCATCGTTACCTCGTACAAACCCACAAAAAGCGAGGCCAAAGGCGAAAGGAGTGGCGAGGGACGAACGGAGAAGTTACGCCAATACGAGATCTACAAGAAAATGCTGGGCGACAAAACGCCCGAAGCCTTTGAGAAAGACGTCAAGAAGCAATTCATCGAGCAGCCCGGACAAATGCGTCTGCTGATCGTCGTAGACAAGTTGCTCACGGGCTTCGACGCACCATCCGCCACCTATCTCTACATCGACAAGCAGATGCACAATCATGGCTTGTTTCAGGCGATTTGTCGCGTCAATCGCCTGGACGGCGCGGATAAAGACTACGGCTACATCGTCGATTATCAAAATCTCTTCCAGAGTCTGGAAGGCTCCATTCGCGACTACACCTCGAATGCCTTGAGCGGCTACGACAAAGAAGATGTTCAGGGCCTGCTGCGGGACCGCATCATCGCGGGGCGCGAACGCCTGGAAGAGGCACGCGAACAGATCAAGCTGTTATGCGAGCCAGTAGCACCGCCAAAAGCGACCGAAGACTACTTGCACTACTTCTGCACAAGCGACACAACGAACGCAACAGAACTCAAAGACAACGAACCCAAACGGGTCACCCTCTACAAATTCACCGCAGCCTTGCTACGGGCCTACACGAACCTCGCCAACGATATGCCCGAAGCGGGTTATAGTTCCCAGGAGAGCCAGCAGATTCATGATGAGGTGGACTACTACACTCATGTGCGGGAAGAGGTCAGGCGTGCCAGCGGCGATTTCCCCGATCTCAAGCTCTATGAGCCAGCCATGCGCCACCTGATTGACACCTACATCCGGGCCGACGAGAGCAAAAAAGTTTCCGGCCTGGATGATCTCTCGCTGATCGAGCTGGTCGTCAAGCGGGGTGTCGCGGGCCTGGACGACCTGCCCTCCGGCATCAAGGGCAACAAGAGTGCGATGGCGGAAACGATTGAGAATAACCTGCGCCGCGTCATCATTGAAGAGATGCCGACCAACCCGCTGTACTACGAACGGATGTCGGAGCTGCTCGATACGCTGACACAAGAGCGGCGGCAGCAGGCGAAAGACTATCAGGACTATCTACAAGAGATCATCGAACTGGCGCGTCGGGTCAAACATCCTGAGAGTGCGAGCGGCTATCCCACCGCGCTCAATACACGCGCCAAACGCGCTTTGTATCTCAATCTGGGCAACGATGAGCAACGCGCCCTTGCGGTCGATGCTAAAATACGTGAGACGAAAAAAGATGGCTGGCGGGGCAATATGGTCAAGGAAAAAGAGGTCCTCTACGCCATTCAGCAAACGTTACAAGATGATGAATTAGGAAAGCGCATCTTTGAGATTGCCAAAAATCAGTATGAGTATTGAGGAGAAACACCAGATCACCGTGCACGGCCTTGTCGTCGATGTCGTGCGCAAGGACATCAAGAACCTGCACCTCGCCGTCTATCCCCCACATGGGCGTATTCGCGTGGCCGCCCCGTTGCGCGTCAACGACGAGGCTGTGCGCCTCTTTACCATCTCGCGGCTCGGCTGGATTGAGCGTCAACAGGCCAAATTTCAAGGGCAGGAGCGGCAATCGGCGCGCGAGTTTGTTTCCGGCGAGAGCCATTACTACCAGGGCCATCGCTATCTGCTCAATGTTGAGGAACGTGCAGGCGTGCCGGCGATCAGCATTCGCAATAACAAGTACCTAGATATCCTTGTGCGCCCCGGCAGCGATACAGCGGAACGGGAACACGTGTTGACCAACTGGTATCGCCGCCAACTCAAAGCGGAGATCACGCCACTCATCCCCAAATGGGAGGAGATCATCGGTGTACAGGTAGCGGAGTGGAACGTGAAGCAGATGAAGACCAAATGGGGTACCTGCAACATCGAGGCCCGTCGTATCTGGCTGAATCTCGAATTGAGCAAGAAACCGCAGCATTGTCTGGAATACATCATCGTCCACGAAATGGTTCACCTGCTCGAACGCCACCACAACGAGCAATTTACCGCGTACATGAACCGCTTCCTCCCCCTCTGGCAACACTACCGCGAAGAACTCAATCGCGCCCCCCTGGGACACGAAACGTGGGAGTATTAAATCATGGCAAACTTGAGGCTAACAGATTCTCTCGCCTCGTGAATATGCAACTCATGTGCATACTATTATATCTCGCTTGTTATGGCCCGCTCCAGGGATTATACTGGGAAGAACGAGGTCATCAATTATCAGATGAGCTTTGGCGCAGCAGTAACGACACGAAGTGATAGCCTGTTGTAAAGAAAGTGATGCGTTCAATGGAAGAACCGATTGTAAAGACGAGCAAAGGCATGGTACGCGGCAGTATCGAGCAAGGTATGGCAGCTTTTAAAGGCATTCCGTTCGCTGCCCCGCCAGTGGGGGAGCGACGTTTTGCCGCACCAGTTCCGCCGCAAGCGTGGGATGGCGTGCGCGATGCCAGTGCTTTTTCTCCAACTCCGCCGCAGGCTGATGCTTCCGCGCGCAGACTGCCGGGTCTGGACCTGCGTCCCATTGCCGGTGAGAGTTGGCGCAAAGGGGATGACTACCTGACGCTCAATGTCTGGACACCTGACCCAGGCACACACGGACTACCTGTAATGGTCTTCATCTATGGCGGCGCATTCGTGGCGGGCGGCAGCTCAACGCCTCTCTATAATGGGGCGCGTTTTGCCCGTGACGGCGTGGTAATGGTCTCACTCAACTATCGGCTTGGCGTCGAAGGCTTTCTGCCTCTCAGCGGTGGTGTGACCAATCTGGGGCTGCGCGACCAGATTGCGGCCCTCACCTGGGTTCAAGACAATATCGCTGCCTTTGGTGGAGACCCCAACAATGTGACGATCTTTGGCGAGTCGGCGGGTGCGCTCAGCGTTGATACATTGCTGGCCATCCCCTCTGCCGTCGGACTCTTTCATCGCGCCATCAGCCAGAGCGGCGGTGCCCAGCATACCTTGAGCAAGGAGCAAGCTAGCCGTGTTGCTGCGCGTCTGGGTGAAATCCTGGGCATCAAACCCACGCGCGAAAATTTTGCTGCGCTCACCTTCGAGCAGGTGATTGCCGCACAGACCCAACTGCTCTCTACCCCACTAGATTTGAGTACAGAACAAGACAGGGACACAACGGGCGGACTGACCTTATTCCTGCCAGTGCGTGATGGCGAGTTGCTCTCCACTCAGCCAGTAGAAACCGTCAGACAAGGCTCGGCGGCAAACGTGGACCTGCTGGTCGGCACGAATAGCCAGGAAATGAACCTTTACTATGTCCCTACAGGCGTTGTGGATCTTATCGATAGCGACGAGAAATTATACGCCAGCATCATCGGTCGGCATCCTGAACCAGCCAAACTCATTGCCACATATCGTGCCAGCCGTCCAGATGCCTCTCCTGGCGAGTTACTGTCAGCGATCATGAGCGACTGGATGTTCACTATTCCCAGCATCCGTCTGGCTGAAGCGCACGCTGCGCACTCCGCTAACACCTATGTCTATGATTTTGCCTGGCCCTCTCCCACCTGCGGCGGCAGATTGGGAGCCTGTCACGGTCTGGAACTGGGCTTTGTTTTTGATGCCCTCGACACGCCCTGGCTGAGTGGTCCTGAGGGTTTCGTGGGCGAGAATCCGCCAGCCGAGCTTGCCACACGTATGCACAAGACCTGGATTAACTTCGCCACAACCGGCAATCCCGGCTGGGTTCCCTATAGCGTGCAACAGCGGTCGGTGATGCGCATCGACACTACTTGGGAAATGCTTACCGACCCACGCCCAATCGAACGCAAGGCATGGGATGGCGCACGCTGAGAACGGACGGGCAACCCCTTGCGGTCAAAACCGTTTAAATTAAATAGATGCAATCCATCTGAGGCGTGGAGGTTGTATTGTTTTGCCTGAAATGCCGGAAAGGCACGTAGGGACCGATTCATCGCGTCCGTACTCCCACACCAACCGTGTTCACTTTCCTCTGGCACGTGAGATGTGTAATGATATATTTGGTGCTTGGGCATGACGGACGCGATGAATCGGTCCCTACTGCTCTGTCAAACTTCATTGCACACTTTTGGTGAACCCTCCACAGAAGTCGCTTCCTCAACCGTGGGATAGAGATGCCTGAGTTTGATACGGGCATCTGCGGCGGTAAAACGCCACTGAAAGGTGACCGGGTGGGCATCGCGTTGGCTCTGCCATGCAGCCACGCGCGTCTGTGCGCTCGCTACGTCCTTGATGCGCCCACTCAAGGCTTGTCGCCCCAAGACCGACAACTCAATTTCCGCCATATTCAACCAACTGCCATGCTTTGGCGTGTAATGGAATTCCAGCTTGCTGCACAGACGCCGCGCCTCTTCTGGGGGAAACGCATGGTAGAGGGAGCCAGGCGTGTGCGTATTGAGATTATCCATCACCAGCACCAGCTTCTCTGCCTGCGGATACACTTCATCCACCAGATGACGCACGAAGTGCGCAAAGTCGCTTTTCGTGCGCCGCTCCCGCACCTGTGTAATGGTTTTCCCCGCCAGCGGTTCACACGCCAGAAAAATGCTACAAAACCCTTCTCGCTCATATTCATAGTCCACCTTGCTCACGCTTCCTGGTTGCAGCGGCAAGGCCTCCCGCTTTTCCTGCACGAATTGCACACTGCCTTCATCGACACAGACTTGTGGTCGCTGTTCGTCATACGGTCGTGTATACACGTCTAGGACATCTTCCATCGCTGCGACGTAGTTGCCGTCTGCTCGTGGTCCAATACACCATTGCTTCTTTTGCCAGGGCTTGAGCACATTTTTTTTGAGCACGGTGCGGACGGTCTCGTGGCTGATCTCTTCCACGATCTCCAATTCTACCACCCGTGACGTGAAGGCGCGCAAGGTCCAGCGTTCACACCCTTCTGGCCGCTGCGTACAGAGCAATGCAACGATGCGTGCTTCTTGCTCTCCATCCAGTTTCTGCTTGTGTGGCCGCTTGGGCTGGCGTTTGCGCTTGAGTGCCACGTCCAATCCCTGCTCCACATATCGCTTTCTGACCTGTTTGATCACCGTCTCTCCCAAGCCAAACGCCTCTTGGATCTGGCGATCAGTCCATCGTGGTCCCCACGGGCCTTTATCACTGTTGAGCAGAATGTGGGCATGCTGGATTTCTCTTGCGGGGGCTTTCCCTTTCTTGGTCAACACTTCGAGCTGGTTTCTTTGTTCTTGATTCAACATTACGCTATACTTACTCACAGAAGTCTCCTTGTCGTTTGGTTTTTTAAAGTTCTTCAAGGATACTTCTTTTTTTTCTCTGCTGTCACCTCCCTCCTCAAATCTCCTAGGCTGATCGTGCCGTCCGAAAAGTGTGCAATGAAGTTTGACAGAGCAGTAGGTTCGCATTGAGATTTCAAAACCCTTGACAGTGCTATTATTTTCTGGTATTCTGAACTGGTAAGGCCAACCGATGAGATGCGGTGTACATAAATATTGTCACGCTCACAGAGGTGTACATACGAGGAGAGGTCGCATAGTGGCCTAGTGC
This sequence comes from Ktedonobacterales bacterium, assembly GCA_027311145.1. GTDB lineage: Bacteria > Chloroflexota > Ktedonobacteria > Ktedonobacterales > Ktedonobacteraceae > DTNP01. The sequence continues at coordinate 13,602 of DAICZM010000024.1, read as the reverse complement.
GGCGGTTTGCTAAACCGCTGAGGGGGTAACCCCTCCGAGAGTTCGAATCTCTCCCTCTCCGCTTCTAGGGGTGTAGCTCAGTTGGTAGAGCGTCCGTCTCCAAAACGGAATGTCGCGAGTTCGAGCCTTGCCGCCCCTGCCTATAATGTGAAAGGCTTCTGAACAGATATCTTCAGAAGCCTTTCACATTCCTCGTTGTCTTTCGACCCACCACGATGTTCAGCTAGTCTTTACACAACATAAGCGGTAATTCTACGCAAAACGTGCTACCCACATCTGGTTGCGACTCACACCAGATGCGCCCCGCGTGACGCTCAACGATCTCTTTACAGATCGCAAGCCCCAGACCAAGCCCTTTGGCCGAGACCTCCGCACCGGGTGCACGGTAAAACGTCTCAAAGATGCGCTCTTGCTGCTCTTTAGGAACACCGTTGCCATGATCGGTCACACGTAAATATGCCCACTGCTGACGCACATTTAGAGAGACCTCAACAGGACGAGGGGGCGGCGAGTATTTCAGTGCGTTGCCCACCAGATTGACCACAACCTGCCCTATACGGTCGCTATCGATCTCCATCATGATCTCTGGCTGCGCAGCAGTAAAAGTGATGGTGCGCCCACTGAGAAGATGTTGATCGTCTATGATATCACGGCAAAGCATCACAAGATTAGAAGAGTGTTTATGCAGCTCCATCTTCCCGGCATGAATGCTACTGACATCCAGCAATTCATCAATCAGGGCCGTCAGCCGACCTGTCTGCTCATTAATTTTCTCTAGCGTCTTTTTCACGCCTTCCATTTCTGAAGTCAGTTCCCGTTGCTTGTTTAGACGACGTAAGAGCAATTGAGCCTGCCCGCGAATCGTGGTGATGGGCGTCTTCAACTCGTGGGAAGCAATGGAGAGAAAACGATCTTTTAACTGGCTGGCTTCCTGAAGTTTTTCGTTGCTCTCCTCTAATTTCAGATAGCTCTCTTCCAATTGATCAGCGATATTTTTCGCCTCATACTCCGCTGCCAGTGCCTCTAAGCGCGCACGCTCGCGTTGAGCGGTGATAAAGGCAATCACAAGACCCGAAATAGCAAATGGGACGAGCTGAAGCGCATCCTTGAGCGTATTCAAATCAAGATGCCAGGTAGGCGGAATAAGAAAATAGTCGAGTGCGAATATGCAGAAGAGCAGTGAGAGTAGTGCTGGTCCAACACCCCAGATGAAAGCAGATAGCAGCACCGAGAGAATGAGCAAGGAACCGGGGAAGTATGCATAGCGCAACAATTGTTCGATGAGCATGGAAAGCACGAGAAACAGAGCAACAAGCGGCAAGCTAAGCATGTAGCCCACGATGGGACGCCGCCATGCCGGAAGGTGCGACATGTATTCTTTGCGTAACGCAGCACTCTTGGATAATTGCACTAGCTCCATACGCGGCTGCTGCTTCTTTGTTGGAAGAGTCGCTTTCATGATCGATGTAATCTAATTTCTGCACTGAATAACATGGTTTCGCTAACCAGCGAACAGTGTTCGTGGTACGTATGCGTCGTATGTACCCGCCATAACAGCGCATTTTAAAAAGTGTAACACATCGGTTAGTAAATAACAAACTCTACTATAAGAGAAGCAGCGAGCTATACATTTTGGTATGCCGTGTTATTGGCGATAAGAAAGAACCGTTGCTATAATCAGTGTGAAAAATGATAGAGTAAAGACTAAAATGGCGGCGATGATAATGACAAAGAAACATGCGCATACCTTGTTCTGGACGCGCTTGATCGTATGGGCGCATGCCCTGGGCGTGGCGAGCTTTTATCTGGCCATCTGGCGGCGCACGATACCAAGCAAAGCTGATCGTTTATGTGTATTGCCAAACACAAACAGCCGTGATCCCCAAACGGATGGGATATCTCCGTTTATATCAGTGATTATACCCGCACGCAATGAGGAAGAGAATATTGTACGCTGCGTGTGTTCACTCCTAGAACAGGATTACGAGCGGTATGAGGTCATTGTAGTTGATGATGGTTCGACCGACGGGACAAGCCGCATACTAGATGAATTGGCACAGACACACATCCATAGGCAACGGCTTTGGGTATTGCGTCTACGCGAGTTACCGACAGGTTGGGCTGGCAAACCCCATGCCCTGCATCGCGGCGTGCAAGAGGCTCAAGGAGATTGGCTATTGTTCACCGATGCCGATACCTGGCATGCGCCAAACAGCCTACGCTGCGCGCTGGTGCAGGCAGTGAGCGAACAAGCCGATCTGTTCACATTAAGTGCGGAACAAGAACTTCCTGCATTTTGGGATAAAACATTAATGCCGATGGCGTACTTGGGTATTAGCATGCTCTACCCACCACGTCAGGTAAATAATCCCCAGAGCAAAATCGCCATCGCGAACGGGCAATATATTTTGATGCGCCGTGCGGTCTATACTATAGTAGGGGGATATGCACGTCCAGACCTACGTGGAACGCTGCTTGATGACCGCGACCTGGCACGGGTCGTGAAAGACAATGGTTTCCGGCTCCGCTTTGTGGACAGTAGCGGCCTTGTACATGTCCATATGTATAAGAACCTGGACGAGACCTGGCGAGGTTGGCGTAAAAATGCTTACCTAGGCAATCGGGGCGGGTTGCTTTTTGTAGGCTTACAGCTCATAGGCTTGCCAATGATCTCGCTTATGCCGTTCCTCTTCCCTCTACTCGCACTAGTATTACAGAAGAAAGGGATACTCAACAAGAGGGCAGTGGCTTTGACAAGCGTGTCTGAACTGGTTCCGTTGCTAGCATATCGCCTATGGTTAAATCGCATGCTCAAAATTCCCTGGTACTATGTGTTCACGCACCCTCTCGCAGGCGGAATTTTTACCACTATTTTAGGCCAATCATCCTGGCGCATCTTGACGGGTAAAGGAGTAGATTGGCGTGGACGCACCTACCATACAAAGCACTAAATTTCATCTATCGATGTAGTTATAGCACGGTTGACCAGGATACTGCTTTCATGCTATGATAATCCAACAAAGTCAACCTGAACGATCTCAATCGGGGTATCTATGGAAAATGCTGCCCCCAGTGTGCTGCAACGTCTGCGTGCCGCCGATATTATTCGGATGGCAGGCCTAAAAGTAGCATCACTGGGACAAGAATATTGTCGTATAGGAGCGGTACAACAGCCACAGCGGCACATAAATCAGCTCAAAGGTTTCGTTCATGTACCCTCTGCACAGGATATACCCGTTGAGCCTGCGGCATCAACGACAAATCATGCAGATCATCCACCACAGGAAGAAATAGAACCACATCGTTATACGGTTGAAGTAATGATAGAGAGTGCCACTGAATGGCACTGTCTCTGCACCTGCAACACGCCGGCCAACACATTTTGCACACACGCCGCAGCCCTGCTCTACCAATGGCTAGCCCATCCCTTTTCCTTTCTCTCAGCAACGCCTTCTGATCCAAGCTCACGCATTCCCCCTTTAGCAGTTGATTCAGCACACCTATCCAGTGATGGCTCACGTTCACCTGGTAATGAAGCCCATCCACAACTTTCTAATTCGACCGGGACGATTAAATCGCCAACACCGGCACGCGCTCTCACGCCACTGACGGGTGTCACCGATATGCTAGCCCAGCTCGGATTAAGCGAATTACGTACTATAGCACGCGAATACGACGTCACGACCAATGGCCTTTCAAAGGCCCAACTCGTCGAAGCAATCGTAGAGATGCTACGCCAACCAGAAATGGTGCGCCGCATGGCTGCCACATTGGAGAAACCACCACGCCAATTGTTAGCCGCATTGGCCTTAGCCGGCGGCTCTATGCTAGACGATGATCTACGCGGCATGTTCGAGCGTTTTTCTCTAGGACAACCCAGCCAACTGCAAAACGTGCTAACAACGTTACAAAACAAGGGATTACTGCTACGTACCAGCCTCAATAGCACAGCAAACCAGCGCGTTGGGCTAAATGGTGTCATGCTCGACCTCGGCTGGTTTGTCCCGTCTGAGGTCCGTGCCGCATTGCGCATAACAGTACCAAGCACCACAGTTGATGTGCAGCGCCTCGATGAACAGGGAGGCATACCAAATATATCTCACCATGAACTGCCTGACTTGCTGGCAGCACTGTTGCTCATTGCACGCACGCTCGACGGCTATCGTCTGGGACGCGACGAATTGCGCGATGCCTATCCAGCCAATACATCCATCACAGGCAATATAGCCCGCAACGGCACTGCATCCAATCGCTCATTGCCGTCGCTTGCTGCTGATGGCTCACTCTCACTCACGCCGCCAGGTGACACATTAGCAGATAGCACCTTTGATTGGTTGCAACAACACGTACCCTATCCGCGCCCTCTCTTGCGCTTCGCAGCACGTCTGCTACGCCTGGCCGATATTCTCTACAAAGACGATAGCGGAGCACCTAATTTACATGTACTCAGCAATGCAACGTCGCTTCTGCTTGGGCCAAACTATTCTGAAGTAGCGCGCGACCTGTTTGAACTCTGGCTAGCACAAGCACCCTATGATGAATTGAGCGATCTACAAGAGGAGGGTTTACGCCTGCGTTGTCGCGCCACCGCCATGAATTACCCATTGTTGCGCCAAGGTGAATTGAACACGGAGAACAGCGAAGCGCGCCAAACCGTTGTTGCACTGCTCGCCCAAGCTCCGCTCAATCAATGGCTGAGTTTCTCCTCGTTTGCACGTTTCCTCTATCGGCTCAATCCACTTTTTCTACAGCATCGACAACGTCTCTTTTCATTACCACACTGGTGGCTAGAACGTGAAGAAGGGCGTCCCTTGCGTCCCTTGCAGTTGAGCGATTGGCTACGTGGTGAATACTACTACCTTGCACGCCTGATACGTGGCCCGTTGCACTGGTGGGGCATATGCGACATTGCCGAAAGCCCTGATGGGCGTCTGCTCGCCTTTCGCCTGACTGCACAGGCAAACTGGTTCTTTAACGGGCTATTGCCCACTGAAGAAAAGATACACAAGCCCGTAGCAGAGATACGCCTGCAAACTAATCAACAACACGCGCTGCTTGTGCCTTGTTCGATCAATGCATGGCCACTGCTGCATGTCTTGGAAGATTTTGCAGACATGGCAGGCGTACAGGATGGTTTGTTGCGCTATCACCTCTCACCAAGCTCCTTAAGCAATGCCCTGGGACATGGCTTACATGCAACAGTTCTGCTTGAAACACTGCATGCCTATGGCATACCAGAAACACTCCTGGCACAATACGAACGTTGGATCGCCAGCTTCGGGCGTGTGCGCCTCTATACACAGGTCGCTCTGCTTGAAACAACCGATACGATTGCAATGCGTGAACTCTCTGCTACCACCTCGCTACATGAACAGATTGTACATACGATCCACCCAACATTACATATCCTCAAATATACTGGTATCGAGTACATCACAGCTGAACTCAAACGTAGAGGGCAAACACCTCTGCTGCACCACGAGGAGCCGTATGGAACAGAGTGACCTGGAATTGCTCAAAAGCGCGCCACTACCCCATCTACACGTCCTCATGCGCACTCGCTCGGTCCCACTGCCCTTTGGCAAAAGCAGTGAACAGTACCTTGCCGAGCCAGAAGCAATCAATGAAGTTGGCACATTTCTGTTTAACGAACAGATACTTCAAACACTAATGAGCGAATTGGAAACAGCTGATCTTCTGATTTTACAAGAATTAGTAGCCTGTGGTGGGCGAGCCAATAGCCGTGACCTCGCACTCTATCTCATGCTCAGCGAACGGCTAGTAGGGAAAAAAAATGACATAACGGTGCCATTTTCTGAGCAGAATGGGGCCACCGAAAATTCCAATCCAACCACCACAACATCACTACACACTATTCACTATCCAGTAGCGCATCCACACGGCCTATTTGAACAGGCGATCAGGCGTTTGTTACTGCTCGGCCTGGTATTTTGGGGTAAACAGACCAATTTCGCCAATCGAGAGTATACCAGTGGAGTGCATGACGGTGTATTGGTTGTTCCACGTGCAGTACGTACCGTCGCTCACCTCATACAAAACAAGCAAGCACCATCCACAGAGCAACATATAACGCAGACACCAATAGCCGCCAGCGAAGGAATGCTTCTGCTCCAACGTCAGCTCTATCGCTACTGGTCATGCGTTGCTGCCACCCGCGATGGCCTGGCATTGCTCGCTACCAGCGGCCTGTTAACACGGGCCGCATTGCGCCAGGTTGTCGAACACTTAGAACCAGGCACAATATATGAACAGACCCGAGCCGAGAATGATCTCCCGCATCTGCTTTTTATACGCCTGCTTTTACTGCATCTGGGGCTTTTGCGTGTGCGCAACGGCACATTACAGGCCGCTCCTGCACTTGCATTTTTTGAATTGCCCTTGTTTGAGCGCGTGCGCCGCTGTTATCGCCTCTGGCTGGAACAACCTTTCTGGAATGAGATGAACTATTTGCCGGATGTTGTGCTGCGACCAGGTCCCACGCCAACTGAACCCGCACACGAAGAGGTTGTGCGTGCGCGCCAGTCAGTCGTTACACGCCTTCTGCAAGAGCAACAAGCGGTATGGCTACCTGTAAACAGCCTTATTACACGCACCAAACTGTATATTCCTTATTTACTCTTCCCACGTCAGCACGGGCCACGCACAGACCGCTATTCTAGCGGAAGCAATCCGTATGGCTGGGATTTTCGCCTGAAACGTGGATGGCTGACACATCGCGAAGGCTGGCACATGGTCGAAGGCGGCTTCGTGCGCACACTCCTAACAGGACCACTTCACTGGCTCGGCCTTGTCGAAACAAAGCAAGACGACAATGAGAATTTTGTTCGGTTTTCCCCTTTAAGTGGGTTGCTGATGAGCGACGGCGTCCTGCCAGTTGAAACCACACCGCCTGGACGACTGATTATCCAACCCAATTTTGAAGTTGTAGCACTGGCTCCCGTCTCTGAAGCATTGTTGGTGCAGCTCGATAGCTTTGCAGAGCGCGTGAGTCTGGAACTGATTGCTCAATACCGCATTACCAAAACCAGTGTCACACATGCGATACAGATGGGCATACTGGCGGAGACAATTTTAGCAATATTAGAACGGGCTACTGGCGGGGAGCTTCCACAGAACGTGCGCTATTCTCTGATCGAATGGGAACGGCAGGCCCGCCGTATCGAGCTATGGCGCACCGCCATACTACTTGAGGTTGATACTGCTGCTCTACTTGACGATCTCTTTGCAAATGAAGCGACACGCCCCCTACTACGGCGACGGCTCTCACCTCTCTTGGCAGAAGTTGCACCACAACATCTACCAACACTACAAGCACTATTATGGCAACGCGACTATTTGCCAGCAGTGACCACAGCTCCCACGCAAGAGATGGTTTTAGAAAATGGACGTTTTGTGGTACGTGAGCCACAATGGCAGCTAGACCCTGATGGGCACATAGTGCCCTTATATCCCGTCACTGACCTCTATCTCACCGCTGAAATACGTCGTTTCAGCACTATTAACGAGGCGGGAGAACGCATCATCACGGCACATACGCTGCAAACAGCACTCACACAAGGCCTCACTCTAGAATATATACTGCGGTTTTTACAACAATACTGCCACGATGGTATTCCACCTGCATTTCTCATTCGCCTCAAACTGTGGGGGGACGGCTATGGCGAGCAGCACACGATCATGATTGAGCGCGAGCCGCTACTCAGTCTGCCTGCACAGATATTGCAAGATATTCAGCATGATGAAGAACTACGCCCCCTCCTTGGTGCCGAAATTGAGCAGCCCCAACGCTTTGTGCGTATTCAGCAAAAGCATCTGGAGCAGGTTATTGCGCTCCTACAGCAGCGTGGTTTTCAATTAGAGTGAACTACTTCATTGACAGACCTCATGCGAACTACTGATAATAAGAGCAATACAATGACGCTGTACCCATTTCACCCACCTACAAGTTCTAGGACAACAAAGCAACATGAATGAATCATCAAGTTTTTAGAAGGAATGCCGTCATGAATGAGGGACAACAACTTGGAAGATATATCCTAAGACAACGCTTGGGACGAGGAGGCATGGCAGAAGTCTGGAAAGCTTTAGATACGCAGTTGCAACGCGAAGTTGCTGTCAAAATCATGCGTCCCGATTTACAGGCCGACCCAGACTTTTTGCAACATTTTAAGCAAGAAGCTCAGATTGTTGCAGCTCTCAATCATCCAAATATCGTCAAGATTTTTGATTTTGAGGCAATGACAGTTCGTTCCAGCAATGACGATGGTCCCATTGCCTATATGGTGATGGAATATATAGAAGGACAAACGCTGGCCACGTATATCGCTAATACATCTCGCAAGCAACTCTTTCCTTCACCAGTGGAGATTGTACGCCTCTTTACCTCTATCAGCCTGGCCATTGACTATGCACACCAGAAAGGGATGATTCACCGCGATCTGAAACCATCCAATATTCTCCTGGACGCACGTAATACACAGCGTTGCGCCATGGGTGAACCAATGATTACCGATTTCGGTATTGCAAAACTGGTTGGTTCATCAACAGGCGCACTCACCCGTAAATCTGTTGGAACACCCTATTATATGTCACCTGAACAGGTGCAAGGGCGCACTGGCGATCAACGCAGCGATATTTACTCGCTTGGCATCATGCTCTACGAGATTTGCACAGGCGTCGTGCCCTTTAAAGGCGAGACCGAACTCTCGATTATGATGCAGCATTTACATGAAACACCAACCCACCCAGTCTTAATTAATCCACAAGTCTCACCTTCACTCGCCGTCGTCATTTTGCGCTCTCTTTCTAAAGACCCTGCCATGCGTTTCCCAACCGCGTCATCGTTGACAGCCGCTATCGCCGAAGCTTTTGGCTTGCCTGTTCCACCCGAATTACACCTGCCCGCCTTTCCACCCGACCACAAGGAAGACCCCTCTTTTGCACAAAGCGGTGGCAACGCTGACTTTGCGACCTTACGTGCTACTGGCTTGACCGCTGCTTCCGAGGCCCCAACATACCTGATTTCCCAGTCGCAAGGAGCCGTGAGAGGACCCGTTACACCCATTCCCTATGTCGCTTCATCAGCAGCAACGGTTCTACCACAATCTGGGCCACCTTCTTTACCCCCTTTATCGCCACCTGAACCCATCACCCCTTCAGCACGCCCTACCACAGCACGGTCGAAACGACGCATTTTACCGTTTGCGTTAATTGGACTCGTTGTGCTACTCTTGCTCGGGATTTTGGGCACAATCGTACTCTTTAGGCATCAGGGAACAGCAACCACTCGCACCTTCACTGGCCAAGCAACAATCATCAGTAGCGGCAATGGAGATTTGACGCAAATCAACACGACAGGCGTGGACGATGAACTCGCCATCACGCTGCAAAACTTGCCCACGCCGCCCGCCGGCAAAGTCTATGCTGTCTGGCTTCTGTCCGCCAATATTGAGACACAAGCCCCTTTATTGGTTGGGAAATTCTTACCGGTCAATGGACAAGTTCACTATGTGTATCCAGGCAATAGCCAGCACACAAACCTCTTGGTTTTGTATAGTCGTTTGATTATGACACTTGAGAATGGCAGTAGTATGCCCAGCGTACCAACCGCTAGTGCAGCAGTATATCATGCCGCCTTTCCCACACAACTAGGACCAGATAACCTGAGCATTTATAACCACCTGCAACATCTGACCTCTTACGACCCCGAACTCAATAAGATCGGCTTATTTGGTGGACTCAATCCCTGGCTCTACGGCAACACCGCCAAGGTCTGGGGATGGGCACTCAACGCACAAAGCTACTGGCAAGGAACAAATACCCCACCATTAATGGCTCAGTTCATTCGTGGACAGATTATCCATATTCTCGATGTTGTTGATGGCGCACCCACCATTCAGCAGGATGGGTTTCAGTTAGATTCCCGCGACACAAAAATCGCACAGATAGGCTTGATTGACGGACCGGGACAGACAGGTGATTTCATTAGCCATGTCATTTTCCATCTCACGACTATTGCACTAGCACCAGGTGTTACACCCGCCATGCAGCAGCAAACAACATACATCATCAATGAGTTGAATCAGGTCAAGAGCTGGCTGGAACATGTGCGTAGTGATGCAAAACAGCTTATTCCGTTAAGCGATCAACAATACGCGCAAACCAATACGCTGACACAGCTCAATGACATGGCACGCAATGCCTATTATGCCTACAATGGACAGACCGATCCCACAACGGGACAGGTCGTCCACGCGGGTATACTTCAGATTTCACAACAAATCCAGCAACTGGCCACGTTCAACCTTCAAGCATGCCCGACGAGTGGAGCTTGCACAGCTTAAAGCAGAGAATCCGCTTAGGCTTTACGCCGTTTTGCCATCTCCTCTTCCATCGTATCGCTAGTGACCAGCTCATAAAGCAGGGCCTCACCGACCTTGGGCCGCAACACGCGGCCCAAGCGTTGAATATACTCGCGCTTCGTACTATTGCCACTCACGATGATCGCGACGCGGCAATCCGGTACATCCACACCCTCATTGAGGACACGCCCCGTCACAAGTTTGGTATACTGACCCGCCCGGAAGCGTTCCAAGATGGTTTGGCGTTCCTCAGCAGGCGTTTTGTAGGTAATGCTGGGCAGACAAAAACGGCGACTCACCTCATCTACAACTGGATTATATTCTGAGAAAAGTAGAACCTGATCTTCAGCATGACGCTGCAAAAGGCGTTCAATTTCGGCATATTTGGCGGGCGTGTTGAGAGCAATCGTCCGTGCCTCACGCCAGGCTAACATGGCCGCACGCGCTTCGGCATCGCGTGCGCTCATATAAATAACTTTTTGTTGGAACTCTTCAGGTGAGCGAATCACGATATGGCGGCGTTGTAAAAACGTGCGATAGATGCGTCGCTGCTCTTTATAACGTTCGCGATCAGCAGGAGAAAGAGCAATGTCGATGCGTTCCTCGCGATACTGGGCCAAAAAATGCCCTTCAGTTAATTCAGCAGGTGAACGGCGATAGATTTCTGGGCCAACCAGATCATCCAGGTCTATATGGGCCATATCGCCACGTTCCGGCGTCGCGCTTAGCCCCAGGCGCAATGGAGTAAACGCACCTTCGGCGATCTGACGATAGGTCGGTGCAGGCAGATGATGACATTCATCGAAGACCAGCAGGCCAAAATGGTGCAGTTCGTGCGGATACAGAACGGCGGAATCATAGGTGATAATCGTAATGGGTTTCAGGTCCTTCGTACCACCACCAAAAATGCCAATCTCGTCAATGTTGAGCGAGAGAGCAACGGCGAGAGCTGCACGCCATTGCTGGAGCAAATCGATGGTTGGCACAACCGCTAGTGTCCAGTATCCTGTCTCGTGGATTGCCATCGCGGCCAGAAAGGTCTTGCCCGCACCTGTTGGTAAGACGACAACGCCCGCACTCCCTTCGGCAAGCCAGTTTGTGAGGGCCTCTTGTTGATAAGGACGCGCTTCCATCGCAAGCGTTGTCTGAAATGGTAACGCAGGTCGTTCCTCAAACGCAACATGAAAAGGCGTGCGTTGCTGTCGCAATGCTTGTTTGATTACACGAAAGCGAAAAGGTTGTACGCGCAAAAAGTGATGACGCTGATCTAGCACAATAGTTGAGCGCAACGACGTAGGCAGGTGCGGACCGAACAGCGCATCGAACAGTGCCGGCTGCGGTAACGTCCACAGATCGGCAGACGGCGTAATGACCAGATCACGCCCACGTAGGGCAAGGACCGTCTCATTGCTATGATAAACTTCAATAATGGGAGTAGCCTTTATGATGCTGAGAACAGGCTCATTTGTTCAGGTGGAACGGGCATTGCCTGCACTTTTTGTTGCACCGTTTCACTTTCGTGCAATAAAACCGCAAAAGCTTGTTCGATATGTTCAACAGGCCACGCCACAGCAACACCGCCTTGCTCCAATAAAAGAGCGTTGCCGGGTAGCGACTCACCTGCAACAGTCTGGCGAACATACAGTTTACGACCTTGCTTTAGGGCATGATTTGCACCTTCCCACGTCCCACCTTTGCTATCAGATTCCGCCACAATCACAATTTGTGCCAGTCCAGTGACAATGTGGTTGCGTTCCATTGCCCGGCTCACCATCCAGGGCATATCGGGATGAAACTGACTCAGCACCAATACGTTGCCGGCCTCGATGCGCGGCTGTAAGTCACGCATTTGTGCCTTGCTCAATTTATGAATGCCATGTGGCAAAACTACCGTCGTACAACCATCTGTACCTGTTGCACCTTCATAAGCAGTACGATCAACCCCGCGTGCATAGCCACTAATAACATTGGCTCCCTGCGCCGCAAGATATGCTGCAAGCGTGCGTGTAAAGGCCAAACTCGCTTCACTCGCATTGCGCGAGCCAATGATAGCAATCGTCTCACGCTGGAGAATATCCAGTTGGCCCATATAAAATAACATGGGCGGAATCTGATTGCGGTTGAGGAATTTTTTTACGAGCGACGGATATTGCTCATCGAGGACGGTCATCATCTGAATGCCCTCATGCTGAAGTTGCTCGACAAGAAACGCCTGACCCGTAAGTTTTGCTTGCGCAACCACTAATTTTTGTAGAGCCTCTTCGCTCAGATGACAGGTCTCGCGCCAGGTCGGGACATCGGCAGCGAAAAAGGCTTCGAGCGTTTGGCCCAATTGCTTACACCAAATCACCAGAATGTCGGCAATGGTGCGTGTGGAAAGTTTACTTTCAAATACCAGCGCAAGCCAGCATGCCTGTTATCGCAATGTCATAACGTTGCCCCTTTCCTACTGGTCATCTGAATGCAATGTGCGCGTAATTGTAAATGGATAGACAGCCTTTGCACCTGCTTTCATTAATACGTGACCCACAGCCCTCATGGTATACCCTGAGTGTAACTGCCCAGGTTCGCTGGGGGCTTGCCAAAAGGCCTGAAAACCTGTAAAGTACAACAATGAGTCTTGAAGAAGAAAATGAGCACTTGCGGAAACAGTTGGCCCAGCGTGATGAACGCATTGAGCAACAGGACCTGCTGATCGCGCAACTGCAAAAACAGATGGCCGCCTTGAGCCAGCACGTCAAAGACTTGCAAGATCGGCTGGCGAAAGATAGCCACAATAGTAGCTTGCCTCCATCCTCCGATCGCTTTGTGCGGCAACCAAAAAGCTTGCGCAAAAAGAGCGAGAAGAAAAGCGGAGGGCAGCAGGGCCATCCTGGAAGTACCTTGCGCTTCTGCGAGAAGCCCGATGAAGTGACTGAGCATCAGGTGACGATCTGCGCCTACTGTCAGCACGATTTGAGCCATGTCGAGACCTCAGTGACCCTGCGACGACAAGTGGTCGACCTCCCGGCCCCTCAGGTGATTGTGCAGGAACATCGCACCCAACAGAAGCACTGTCCGCGCTGTCAACAGTGGACCGTGGCCTCCTTCCCTCCTGGAGTGAACGCTCCCATCCAGTATGGACCGCAGGTCGGAGCAATCGCCGTGTATTTGACCCAACAACAGTTGCTGCCGCTGGAACGTACGTGTGAAGTACTCGCTGACGTGCTGGGAATACAGA
>DAICZM010000249.1 GCA_027311145.1 Ktedonobacterales bacterium | reverse complement strand
TTTACAACATGCGAATATTTCATGTACAATATAATTAGATAGTCGAAGTGACGAAGAAGGGCGAGCAATCCAATGACCGAGAAGCCAGTCCAGCAACGTACAGACCTGGCACAAGCATTATTAGCAATCATTCCTGATATATTGCGCCGTCTGGGTGCTGATGTTCCTCTCGATGGCGAGGTTTTGGACGAGAATCCGCATTTGCGCGAAGTCTCCGAACTGCGCGCTACTCCGGGGCAATTATCGCTGTTGCACGTGTTGGTTGAGCATGAACGCTGTACTATGCAAGAGTTAGCGGAACATCTCGCGGTCGCTCCCTCGACGGCGACAGCAATGGTAAAACGTCTGCTGGCACAGGGCTATGTGGAACGCTTCCACGAAGGTGAGAATTGGCGCAGTGTCTGGGTCAAAGCCACAGAGCGCGGGCAGCGTGCTGTGCAGGTGTTCGATGCCGCACGTCTGGCCTCTCTCAAGTGTCGTTTGAAACATCTGAGTGAGGAAGAGCGACTCGCTATCATGGTTGCTTTACCTGCACTTCGTCATCTGATAGAGCTATGATGCTCTCCCTTGTATCCCATCTACAACAAGCTCGTTATCCTTAGAAAGGTGTATCATGCGTTCTTCCGATGTATTTGAAGAGAACGTGCAGACGAATGTGGCTGCTGACCAGCCGTCTGCACAGCACGATGGCTATAAATGGACAGCTCTCTCGGTGACAACCGTTGGCGCGCTCTTAGCCTCTATTCAAGGCTCGGCCCTCTTAATCGCGTTGCCCAAAATCCTCACCGAATTACATGCCACATTCTTTACCATTATGTGGGTGCTGATGGGCTATCTGCTGATTACCACCGTCCTCACGCCGGTCATTGGGCGTCTCGCCGACATTTGGGGCCGCAAAAGGCTCTATAATAGCGGCTTTGTGATGTTTGGCATCGGCTCGCTGATCGCCGGTCTGGCCCAACCGCAGTTTCACGGCGCAGACCTCATCGCGGGCCGCATTGTGCAAGGCATTGGCGGCGCACTGCTGATTACCAACAGTACCGCGATTGTCACGGATGCCTTCCGCAAAGGGCAGGTCGGGCTTGGCCTGGGGGTCAACCAGATTGCCGGTGCGGCTGGTTTTCTGCTCGGCCCAATCGTGGGGGGCCTGCTCACAGAGATTTCCTGGCGGTGGGTCTTCCTGTTTAACGTGCCACTCTGTATCTTTGTCGTGATCTGGGGCATTCTGCGCCTGCGCGAGCCGGTGCGCCCTGCGAGCAGCCAACATATCGACTGGTTTGGCAGTCTCACCCTGACCTTTGGCCTGACGGGCATCTTGCTCACCCTGACCATGCTCGCCTTCCCGATGTTGCCACAAGCGGTCACAACAGCCATTCTGGTTGTGGGCGTGATCTGCGCCATACTCTTCCTGGCGATTGAGCCACGCATCAAAGAACCCATCGTGCAACTGCGCCTGTTTAAGAACCGTCTCTTCTCGCTGGCTAACCTGAGCGGCCTGCTCAACGGCATCGCACGTGGCGCGGTTCTCTTCCTGCTGATCTTTTTCTTGCAAGGCCCCTATGGCAAAGACCCGCTGACCGCTGGCCTGATGCTGGTTCCTTTCGGGGCAGCCTTTATGATTATTGGTCCGCTGAGTGGGCGTCTCTCTGATCGTGTCGGCTCAAAACTGCTTGCCCCGATTGGCCTGGCTATCTCTGCACTTGGCCTGCTTGGCCTCACCAGCATCTCCCCGACCACACCCTTCTGGCTGCTCGCGCTCTATATGGCCCTGATGGGCGGCGGCTCTGGCTTCTTTGCCTCGCCCAATACCAACGCAATCATGAGTTCGGTTGAGCCACACACACGTGGAGCAGCTGCTGGCATCCTGAGCATGCTCAACAACACGGGCCAGATGCTCAGTATCGCCATCGTCTTCCCGCTGGCCTTGCATTCAGTGCCGATGGCGGCGATGATGCAGGTCTTCATCTATGGCGGTGGCATGAGCCAGTTTCCCGCCGCCCTGGCTGCCTTTCTGGGCGGTCTACACACGGCCTTCTTCTTCTCCTTTGCCCTGTGCGTGATCGCCATGATCGTCGCGGCCCTGCGCCCCGCGCATTAAACACGCAGCGCGTCCGTTGCCCATCTATACAGATAAACAATGGACGCGCTGACCTTTAGTTCGCTCTCTTGACGTCAAAGAGTCGATCAACTCTGATGGCCCCTTCTTCTTCTATTTTCGCTTCCAGCATAATCTGCGCAATCTCCTCAGCAGAGCGTGGCTCGATATCGACACGTTCACCTTCTCTCGTCAGCAGGAAGATTTGCTTCTGGGCTGCGGATGTATCATGTAAAAAAGCCTTGCAATATTTTTATCTCTATGCTATTATATTTTCAGTGATGTAAAACTTTTCTTTCGGAAGGGGTAAAGCTATGGAAAAACCCATACAGGAATTAACTCCGCGTATTAGCGATTGCCTCAAGGTGATTTATACCATGCAGGAGCGTGGGCAGAAAGTCTCAACCTCGGCAGTCAGCGAGCAATTGCGTGTCAGTGATGCGACCGTGACAATGTTGTTCAAGGATTTCGCGACGGCTGGCTGGGTAGAGCATGTGCCGTATCGGGGGGTGCGCCTGACCGCGTTGGGCGAGCAGAAGGCGATAGAAGTGATTCGCCATCACCGTTTGCTTGAACTCTATTTGGCGCGGGCATTAGGTTACACGTGGGACAAAGTGCATGACGAGGCTGATAAACTGGAACATGTCATTTCAGAAGAATTTGAGGACAAATTGGATGCCTTGCTAGGCTATCCAACAGTTGACCCACATGGCGACCCTATTCCGAGCAAAAGCGGGGTGATTCCGGCACGGGCTGGTCAGGCTCTTTCGCAACTCCAGGGAGGTGACAAAGCGCGTGTGTTGCGTATAACCGATCAGAATTCAGAGAAGCTCTGCTATTTAGGCAAGTTAGGACTCTATCCAGAGACGTTGGTGCAGGTGGTAGAGCATGGTCCCTTTGGCGGTCCCTTGCGTATCCTGGTAGGTGAGGGCGTGGCGCGTCAAGAGCAACTTTTGGGCAAAGAGCTAGCCGATCAGATATCTGTGACACTTGTTGAGGCTGGGGAGATGGTTGGCAAATTATAAGCTCTAGTGTGGTCAGGAGTAAAACGATGGAATTTTCGCCGATACAGCATAGTGATGAGATCGTGGCGATCACGTCGCACGAGCCAGTTCGTCCTGGAGACAGGTCAACAGTCAATGCCGCCCAAGCGGTATTGCATGGGAAGAGCAAGCGTGGCATCATCGCGCGGGTCCTGCCGTTTCTCGGACCGGCCTTTATCGCCTCTATTGCCTATATTGACCCAGGCAACTTTGCCACCAATATCCAGGGTGGAGCGCAGTTCGGCTATTTGCTCGTTTGGGTAATTATTGCTAGCAACCTAATGGCGATGGTTATTCAGACGCTCTCGGCGAAACTTGGCATCGCGACGGGACGCAACTTAGCAGAGATTTGTCGTGAACAGTTCCCGCGTCCGGTTGTCTGGGGCATGTGGGCCATTTCAGAGGTTGTGGCGATGGCTACCGATCTGGCCGAATTTCTCGGTGCGGCCATCGGCTTCAACCTGCTCTTCCATATTCCCCTTTTTCTGGCAGGTATCCTGACTGGCATCAGCACTTTTATCATCCTGGGCCTCGAACGGCGTGGCTTTCGTCCAATCGAGGCCGTTATCACGACGCTGGTCGGTGTCATCGCGGGCAGCTATATTGTGGAGACATTGCTTGACCGCCCTGACTGGGGACAAATTGCCTATCATGCCGTATTGCCACAATTTAATGGGCCTGAAAGTGTGCTGCTCGGTGTTGGCATTCTTGGCGCAACGGTCATGCCGCATGTGATCTTTTTACACTCATCGCTGACGCAAAACCGCATTGTTGCCAAGAATGACAGTGCGCGCAAACGCCTGTTTCGCTTTGAATTGATTGATGTGATAATTGCGATGACGTTGGCCGGCATGATTAACCTCTTTATGCTGGTGATGGCATCCTCAACCTTCTACTCGCGTGGCTTAACCAGTATCGCGACGATTGAGGTGGCCTATCGCACGCTAGAGCCGCTGCTCGGTGGCGCGGCCAGCATCATCTTCGCCATCTCACTGCTGGCTTCTGGCCTCTCGTCATCGAGCGTGGGCACAATGGCGGGCCAGGTCATCATGCAAGGCTTCCTGCACTTCCGGGTTCCCATCTGGGTGCGCCGCCTGGTCACCATGATCCCCGCGCTGGTCGTGATCGCCCTCGGCCTGGACCCGACGCGCACGCTCGTTATCAGTCAAGTTATCTTGAGCTTTGGCATCCCGTTCGCTCTCATCCCGCTCGTGCTGTTCACGCGCCAGAAGAAGTTGATGGGCAACCTGGTCAACCATCGCTTGACGACGCTGGTCGCGGCTGTGATCGCCCTCATCATTGTGGGTCTCAACGTGTATCTGATCTATCAAACCTTCATGCCTGCCTAGCATCTATGGAAAGGCAACGTATTCTGCTGACAGGGGGACGCGCACCCGCAACGCTGGACCTGGCACGCCAGTTTGCGCGGCGTGGTCATCGCGTTTTCGTCGCTGAAAGCGTCCCTCAGCACCTCTGCCGCTATTCGCGCTCTGTGCAAAAAAGCTATCTTGTGCCCCATCCGAATGCAGCACCAGAAGCGTTTGCTGATGCCCTGTTGCAGATTATCCAGCAAGAACATATTGATCTGCTCATTCCCACCTGTGAAGAGATCTTCTTCGTGGCCCACATGCGTGACCGCTTGCAACAGGCGTGCCGTGTCTTTGTCGCCCCGCACGAACAGATGCGCGGCCTGCATAGTAAGTGGGAGTTTATCGAGCGTGCGCGCCTGTATGGCCTGACCGTGCCAGAAACGCACCTGCTGACCTCGCGTGACGCTTTACAACAACTGCCATCGTCCGTGCGCTTCCCCTGTATTCTCAAACCTGTTTTCTCGCGTTTCGCCACAAAAGTAGCGTTCATTGAGCATGGGGAACAGCTAGAACATACGCTGGCAACACTGGAGATTTCTGCAAGCTATCCCTGGGTCGTGCAGGAATCTCTTGTCGGTCAGGCCTATTGTTCTTATAGTCTTGCTCACGCGGGACAACTGGCGGCGCATGCTGTGTACGCCGTGAACTTTACGGCGGGACGAAGTGCGTGTATCGATTTTGCTCCCGTCGAGCAGCACGCTATCGATGTATGGGTGACACGCTTTTTGTCTGCCGAACAGTTTTCAGGCCAGATTGCCTTTGATTTTATCGTCACATCTGATGGCACGGTTTTTCCGCTCGAATGCAATCCACGCGCAACCAGCGGCGTCCATCTTTTCACGCCACAGGATGCTCTCCCTGATGCCTTTTTCCCTGCCTATCTACAGTGTGGGCATGTCTTGCGTCCACAACCAACAACCTCTGCCATGTTAGGCGTGCCGATGCTGCTCTATGGCCTGCCCTCAGTCCGCTCCTGGGCACGTTTGCGCGATTGGGGATATGTAATGACGCACGCGCATGACGTGATTTTCGCGCCGCGTGACCTAGGACCGCTGCTGGCTGCACCTCGTATCATCTGGTATAACTGGAGAGAAAGTCGTCGCCTGCACCTCTCGCTGCTGGCTTTTTCGACCTATGATATCGAGTGGAACGGATGACTATGCAGGAACAGGAAAAACGTTTACATGTGACGATACAGTTGTTTGACGCAAGCAATATTGCGCAAATGCTGTGGCCTGAGACGGATGACGGTCGCTATGCCAGACAGTACCTCTTGCCACTGATAGAGCAAGGTCCTCTGTCCTTTATAGCCAACGCGCAAACAACCTGTATGGCCTTGCTGATTGATGGACAGCTTGTGCTGCCTGTGACCGTTAATCAGCGTGAATACGACAATTCCTATGTTTGCTCGCCATACTCGCACTATGTCTCTTATGCTAAAGAAGAACTGGTCCTGCTCAAAAATCCCGTGCTGAGCTACGTCTTTGCCCGTGCGTTCGATGGCTTGGGGGCCTTGGGCAAACTGTGCAGCATCAACCGTGTCGTGCATGTCAATAATTGGTTGCTCTCTACGAATCTCTATCCTCACATCACGCCTGAACAGGTGAGCGCGCTCATTCCCTTTCTCTCCGAACACTTTCCTCAGCATACGATCATCTTCCGCTCGCTACATGCGCATACCAATGGTGCGTTGCTCTCGGCTTTACAGCAAGCTGGCTGTGTTCGTGTAGCCAGCAGGCAGGTTTACCTTGTGCGTCCATCTGACCCGACCGCTTTGAATGCCAAAGCGCGCTGGCTGCTCAAACGCGACCACGCGCTTCTGGCCCGCCAGGGTTATCGTGTAGTGGGCAGGGATGACTTGCGTGCCGAAGATGTGCCACGCATTGTCGAACTCTATAACGCGCTTTATCTCGGTAAATACTCACTCTATAACCCGATGTTTACAGAGGCTTTTATCATGCAGGCATTGCAGCACAAGATATTGGAACTGGTGGCCCTGCAAAAAGATGGACGCATCGATGCCGTGCTTGGCTATTTTTGGCGCAACGGCGTAATGACGACGCCACTCTTTGGCTACGATACAACGCTGCCGCAGGAGATTGGCCTGTATCGCATGCTTTCCGTGACGCTTTTCCAACATGCGCAAGAGCGTGGCTTGCTGCTACACGAGAGTTCGGGCGCGGCGCAATTCAAGCGCAATCGTGGCGCGTTTGCTGTTATCGAGTATAGTGCAGTCTATACGCGCCATCTGCCGCTGCATCGCCGCTTATACTGGCAGCTACTTGCCTTGCTGCTAGACAAGATTGGTGTGCCTTTTATGCAGAAGCAAAAGCTGTGAGCTATAGGGCACAGTGCTTTATTGATGAGCTATCCATGACACCCACGAGGGGCAATACCGCTTCCAGAGGTGCAAGCTATTCGTTCGGTGGGGGAACAGACGGGCAACCACAAGGGCTGACACGGGGAG
>DAICZM010000248.1 GCA_027311145.1 Ktedonobacterales bacterium | reverse complement strand
GCTTCACTGGCACGTATAATGGCAAAAATTGTGCGGAGCCGAATAGCGACCTCTGGGAGAACTGGTCGTATAAGGCGAACGCGCAAGTTGGTTTTTCGCAGCTGCATGGCAAAGCTGTTGCGTTTAGCGAGTGGGGGGGCTGTAATGATACTGATGCCTACAATCAGGCCCTCACCACCTATGCGCAAACACACCATATTTGTTTAGTCTACTATGATGAAACAAATGTGGTTACACAAATTGGGGGACAACTCACCGCAAATGGTTTGAAGGTGCAGGCGTCATATGCGAGTCTGTAACCTGCGTAGTAGGAATAGTTAGGTTTCTACCAATCTCTTGAAAGTGTACTCTCCTGTTAGAGGGGAGTGTGACAACTGAACAGTTATCTCTCATAAGGGGGAATGATGAGGAAACGACTCCTAATCTTTGCCACGCTGCTGATCCTGGTAGCGGGCATTGCGGGTGGTGTGCTGGGTTTTCGTTATGTGCTTCATCCTGCACAAGCATCAGGCAATGGGGATTGGCCGATGTTCATGGGTGATATCGCGCGGAGCGGTTTGAATGCCGACGAGACGTTGATTACGCCCGCGACCGCCAGCGCGTTACACTATACATGGATGTTTACCACTGGTAGTTCAATTTTGGCCTCACCAACAGTGGTAAATGGTATTGTCTACGTGGGTTCGTGGGATGGCTATGAATATGCTATCAATAGTGCCACGCGCCAGATGGTCTGGAAGACCTTTCTTGGTATCACTCAGCAGCAAAAATTGTGCTATGGTAAGAGTGTTGGTGTAACGTCATCAGCGGCTGTGCAGAATGGTGTACTCTATGTCGGCGGTGGTGATGGCTATCTTTATGCTTTGAATACCGCTGATGGCTCTGTGGTCTGGAAGACGTTGCTTGGTGCGCCACCGTACTACAACTACGCCTCGCCCGTTGTGTACAACAATCGTGTGTATACGGGTCTCTCTTCATACTGTGACCCGCCATTTACACATGGCAAACTGCTTGCTTTTAATATCAGCGATGGTTCTCAGGCTGCCTCCGCTGATCTCGTTCCCGTTGGGCAAACGGGAGCAACGGTCTGGAGTTCGCCCGCGATTGATGCTGCTACCAATACTGTCTATATCACGACTGGCAATAATGGCTCGCAATCGACGACCAAGCAACCGCTGTCTGAGGCGATTGTGGCCCTTGATGCGACAACGCTCACGGTGAAAGATCACTGGCAGATTCCGTTGTCACAGCAAATCCTCGATAGCGATTTTGGAGCTACGCCCACCGTATTTGATATCAATGGAAGCCATTATGTGAGTGCCTTAAATAAAAATGGCATTTACTATGTCTGGAACCGTGATAATCTGGCGGCAGGCCCCGTGTGGGAGCAAATTGTTGCGGCCAATTCTAATATGGGTTTGGGTGATGATGTCTCACCATCGTGTGTGAACAATGGCATTCTCTACGTGGCTTCAGCAGGCGAAACACTTAATGGCGTGAAATATGGCGGTTCGGTCTATGCCTTTGATGGTACGAATGGGACAATTCTCTGGTCTGTACATATGGCTGGCGTGACCGTTGCACCGGTTACCTGCACAAATGGGCTAGTGGTTGATAATCAAGGCAATGTCGTCGAGGTGCGTAACGCCTCAAACGGCAATCTTCTTTTCCGTCATGCCACGACGAAGCGTGTAGAAGGGGCCTCGGTCATTGCTGGTGGTGTTCTCTATACGCCATCGACCGATAATTCACTCTACGTCTTTACGCTGAAAACTCTGCCAACTCCTACTCCAACGGTGGCGGCAACGGTAACTCCTACTCCAACGGTAGCGGCAACGGTAACTCCTACCCCCACACAGACGGGTAGCACGATCTTTCAGAACAATTTTGATAGCTATTCCCCTGGTCAGCTGCCCGTTGGAACAGGGACGAACCAATGGACGACCGTGATGGGGACAGGCACAGGCTTTGCGACTGCGGTCTCGAATCTGCAAGCCAGTAGCGCACCCAATGCATTGCAATTCACGATGGGCACTGGCCTCAAAGGATCGGCTGCGGTACTGAAACGTTATGGGGCAACCTATACGACACATTCCGCAAAATTCGATGTGTATCTAGACCCTAGTTTGACATATGGTACACAAGCTATCACCTTATTCTCGGTGCAGAATCGCTTAAATGTGAACAATGGTTCGATCTCGCTCTGGTTAGCAGTCAATCGCACGCTACAAGTTATCTGGTATGATAGCCTGGGTGTGAAACATGTGCAGGGAATAGGCACGGCTGGTCAACTGACTGCTGGGCAGTGGTACACGATTGAACTCGACCAGACAAGTGATCCGACCAACGGTTCCTGGTCACTCTGGCTCAATGGCAATGCGCTTGCCTCACAGAGCAATATCGATATGGGCAATATCGGCGTGAATGCCTGTATTGCAGGGGATAGTTTGCCATCAGTATCCTCAATGTCTGGGGTGTTCTATGAGGACAATGTGATGACGGCAACGCAGCATATTTAAGATGGACCTATAGACCTATAATGTGCGTGGACCCACAATGGATTGCTCCTTGTGGGTCCCATATATTTATGCCCCATTACGCAGTAGCGAAAGCAAGGGACTACTCATCAGACGATAGGCGATGCTGCTGCCGTCTGGACTAACCGTGATATCGCTAATACTTTGCCCACTAATACGCCATGCCAGTGTGCCAGCTGCCACGTTTAGAGTGACGAGGCGTTCTTCTCCACATGTGCTATTCGCAGAGGGGATACAGAGCGTAACCAGCAGTGTGCCATGCACATAGCGGAAAGCGTCAGTTGAGGCCAATGTGGCCTGTGCATCAAGTCCGTAGGTCCAGCGAATGCTTCCGCTCTGTGTATCGATGGCGATAATTTCTGGAGCTGGTGTCCCACCGTCAATGCTGTTCATAATAGCGAGATAGGCAAATGCGCCGTTCGTGGCCAACTGAAACCCCTGCACGCTGCCTAGCTGTTGCTGGCTCCATAGCGCATGGTGATCGCTACTTCTAAACGCATGTAAACTACCGTTGCCATAGACGAGTATTGTTTGACCGGCGACGGCAACGCCTGCCTGTGAATGTGCCGTAGGTGGCCCCGGGTTCGGCAATGTCCAGCGTTCGTTACCAGACGTAAGGTCAAGGGCGTGAATTGCGTCAGTGCGAGTAACCAGCAGTGTATTCGCTATCACTGCCATGCTTGTTTCTTCCTGTGGCAGCAGCGTTGGATCATCACTGTTGAGTGGATGCCGCCATGTAATCTGTCCGACGGTTGTGTCAAGCGCATAGACGATGCCTGCTACTTGCCAGATTGCTTGTCCGGGGCGTGAGAGCAGGGTCCCATGATCGTAAGGCGCAGTTATAGACTCAAGGGGACCGAAAATATGCCAGTCAAGGTTGCCATTGGTGATGTTGACGCCAGAAAGTTGTATAACGCGGTGTGTATTGTTAGCTGTGCCGACTATCTGCATACTGGCAACATAGATATACGAGCTATCCGCGCCCAGGACGTTCACACTTTGTTGCTCTCCGGGGGCGGCAATGACGTTTTGCCAGAGTGTTTGCCCGTTGGAACGTCTGAGCAGTGATAAGTTTAGTGTGTGTGCTAACATGGGTAGGTATGCGGGATCGGCGGGAGCATATTGGGATGTTTGCTGTGTAGGTCCAGTCAGTGCGAGCAAGATGTTGCCTGCTTGTGGAACTGCAATTGGCTCTGAAAAGGTTCCCTCACTGCTGGGTAGCTGCCAGCGAATGCTACCATCACTGTTGCGCATTTGCACTTGAGAGAGGTGGTCAGGTGTCTGTGTTACAAAAATGCTTCCCTGGCTATCCGCGCCAATGACCTGTATGGGCTGGCTTTGTGCATGCTGCCAAAGGGTTGCTCCATTCGTTGTGTTGAGCAGATAGACACTCTGCTGTATTTGGGTCAGTAACATGTATGTCAATGTAAGAATACAGGCGAGAAGAGGTAGTACGATAGCAACGCTGCTCTGGCGTGAGAGACGTTGCTGGCGTGCAAGATGGGCGAGCTGAAGCGTTGTTGTGCTGACCTGCCGCGCTTGCGCTGTTAGACGTTTTTGTAGGGAACGCAGTCGCATGCTGCCCGTCGTGAGCGGATAGAACCAGATGACCAGTAGGCCTATGCCACTGAGCAGGAAAAGCAAGAGCATACATAAGCGCGCGAAGGAGAGCGTGAGCAGGACGGCAGCTCGGCTAAAGATGGGTGTGAACAGCAGAATTGGCCCGTCTGCTTGTTGAATGAGCGCATGAGCTGCGAAGTTGCTACCTGTAATCGCTGTTTGCCAGTGGATATTGCCCTTGAGCGCATCGTAAGCTGCAACTTGCAGGCTGGTTGCGCTACTTTGTTGTTGTAGGATCACCAGGCCATGCGTTGTATCGCTCAATGGTTGGAATGTTCGTGCCGCATCCGCACTCAGTGGGCCGGCAGCGACTTGACGTGACCAGATTGGCTGACCATTGCTGGCGTTGATGGCATAGAGCCAAACCTGTTCACGTGCTGTGAACGTCTGCCAGACAATGCCAGTCGCATAGACAACGGGCGTGCTTTGCGTTGGCTGTGTGGCCGGTATGTTGATGTTTGCTAGCGTGGCCTGATAGAACTGGGCCGCTGTCAACGTGCTATTGGGCTGGCCTGTAAAAGTCCAGCGGTATGTGCCATTGCTCGCATCGAGGGCACTGACACCGTGTGCCCCCACCGCCAGCAATTGGCCTTGTGTTGCATCGCTCATGAGGAGCGTGCGGGCGATGTCGTTTGTCTTCCAACGTACTGTGCCATCCTGGCTATTCAATGCGTAAATGGCATGATCGCTGGCAACATAGAGCGTATTCCCATAGAGGAGGAATGGTGGAGCATAAGCAAGCGTATCGTCGAGTTTCTGTGTCCAGCGTGCTGCACCCGTTTGTAGCGTATAGGCGGTAATTTGTGCATGTGTAACTGATTGCACGGTGTAGACGTTTTGAGCATCACTTGCGGGCTGAAATGGATGAACGCCAAGCATCGGTTGCGCTCCCTGGAGATGCCAGAGCAGTTGCCCGTGTGCGCTCATCACCTGTAATCCCTGTGTTCCCTCAACGAGTACTTGCCCTGTTGCTGCGATGCTTAATGCTTGCTGATCTCTCATCTGGGTGCTGCTAGTAGAGAGCGTTGTCCCAGTAAATGACAATAATTGCTGTGTTCCCTGTCCTGTTAAAGAGCGTGTCCCGATCAATGTAGTAGATGAGCCAGACACAGGTGCGGTGAACGTGATCCCATCTTGCGTACTCCCCAAGTCTTGCCGATTACTGATTGCTCCGCTCGTAGGATTGAGCGCATACAGATAGAGATGCGGACTGGCGATATTGCTTCCAAGCAAGAGCGTATTGACCAACAAAATAATTGTGAGCAACGCTGATGTCAGGACACGCCAATGGGGACGTGCCGATCTACGCCACTCTTGCCAGCGTGGAGGGCTAGTTGGCTGTGGTGTGTGAGGAATGGCACGCTCTTGATAAGCAAGATAGGCAGGATAAACAGGTGCAGGCGTGATTGGAATGCCTGTTTCGCTTTCGTGTGTGAGCAGACGTGGTGTCTCGGCAATCTCAGTTGTTTCTTGTCCTGGCTGTTCTTCAGTGACGGTGAGTTGTGTGACATCTGCCAGCGTTTCTTGTATTTGTTCTTGTTCCTCGTCCTCATGCTGTTTGATGCTTTGTTCATCCTCAGCAGCAGGCGTGTTTAGCTCTTCAGCAGCACCAGGCTCAACAACACTCTCAGTGGCGTGTTCATCAGACAAGGCTGGTGTGTCTACGGTTGCCACTTGCTCCTGCTTGCTCAGCACCTCGGGTATGTCCGTTGCAGCAGAAAGTGGTGAGCTTACGAATGCATCAACGATTTCGTCGGAAGCGGATGTCGTCTGTGCGTTTTCCTCTAAACTGCTCACAAGTGGCAGTGTCGCTAATGCCGTTTCTTCTGTAAGCATCTCTACATGTGTGACTGGTATATCTAACAGCTCTGTCGGTTTATCTTCTTCCGCATTTTCCTGCTCTTTTTGTTCGATATGCTGTTTATCTTCACTAATAATATCAAATACATCTAAATTATCTTTTTGATCGATCTCTGTTGTTTTCTCGTCATTTACTGTTATTGCCGGTGTGTCTTGGATGTTGCTGTCTGCAATGGTCGACTCATCTGTAGCAGGCAATGCGCTCTCTGCTAGCTGGACATCTGTTGATAGTGTGCTTGCAAGCGGTGGTGCTTGCAGTTCGGTGTTTGCTTCCAGGTTTTGTGGTGCGATCTCTGCTTCTACGGTGATCAGATCGAAGAAGAAAATATCAACCTCGGAGAAGTCAGCATAGACTATGGCGGTCTCATGTGTTTCAGGTTTTTGCGCCGAATTGCTAGGCATGTTCTGAGCAATTGGCTGTGTGTCATCAGTGTTTGGTAAGTCAGGCATCATAACTAGTCTATCGACATCGACTTCAGTGGTCTGAAAGTCATCAGTCTCAGCAGAGATCACTGTCGGTATCTGAAAGTCATCAGTCTCAGCAGAGATCACTGTCGGCATCTGAAAGTCATCAGTCTCAGCAGAGATCACTGTCGGTCTCGGCGTTGTTTCATTGATCTTGGCAGGGGTGGGGCGTGCGTGCCGCTGGAGCGCGGGTAATTTGGTAGTCAGCTCTGTTTCATCTTCAGCGATGTCACCGTTCATCTTGTCGTCAGGTAACGCTATCGGCATGCTACTGATATGGAGCATGGGCATGTTTGTTTGTATGATCTGTGGACGAAGTGCGGGCATTTTTGTGGTTTGCGCCATGTCGTCATCAGTGTGCAGCGCAGATGATTCCTCGGAAGGAGAAAGGGGGACAGCACCCTCTACGTGAGGTTCATCGGTAGATGCAATGGCCTCAGCAAGTTGCGGTAGGGGATGGCTAGTCATGATGGTAATGCCATGTATTTTTAGCGTAT
>DAICZM010000247.1:3394-6999 GCA_027311145.1 Ktedonobacterales bacterium | reverse complement strand
GATATATATTAAAACGAAATTTCTATTTATACTACTTTATAAAAGGCGCGCGCGCGGCCGCTTTCCTCTATTACGCTTTGTCTTTCGATACCTCTGGAGCGAAAGACCAAACATGATACAATAGAAAAACACCACAAAACAACTTCTAAACGCATATGTACACACCAATGTTAGAGCTAGAGGGACAATAATGCCAGAGCTACCAGAAGTCGAATATACTGCACGCCAGTTACGCGCGAGCGTGGTTGGCGCAACCATAGAGGATGTACAGGTTTTTTGGGAACGCACTATCGGCCATCCCGATATCGCCCAATTTCTTACGCAGATCAAGGGCGAACGCATCGAAGGGATACGCAGACGTGGCAAATTTCTCTTCGTCGATCTTAGTGAGCAGCTTTTTTTGTCTATCCACCGCCGCATGACAGGCAATTTCTTACTCTTACCCCCTGGTTGGCAGATCGATACCAGCACACGCGAAAGCGATCCCGCGCTCTGGTTGGTGAAAGGGCCAATCTTTTATCACGAGCAGGCAGAGTTTCCTGTTAGCACAGCAAAAGAAAAGGTCCGCGTCATGGCTCCTATTGCCCCACAGCTTATCGCACGTTCCGCTACCACACATTGCCGCGTCTGCTTTAACTTCAGCGACGGGCGTAGGTTGCTCTTCACCGACCCACGCAAATTTGGGCGCATCGAACTGTGGAATGGCGCGCACGAGCAAGAAGCCTTCGCGTTTATGGGAGCCGAGCCGCTTGGCCCGCAATTCACGCTGACCGCTTTGGCGGAAATGCTGGCTAACCGCAAAACAAACATCAAAACGGCCCTCTTAGATCAGAAAGTCGTGGCAGGCATCGGCAATATTTATGCCGACGAAGCCCTTTTTAATGCTCGTATTCACCCACTCCGTCCTGCCAATACCCTGAGCAATGCCGAAACGCAACGCTTACATGCGGGCATCATTACGGTGCTGACATTGGGCATCGAGCATGGCGGGACATCCTTCAACGATTATCGCAACTTGTGGGGCGAGGTCGGCAACAATTTTGACCACATGTGCGTCTATCAACGCACCAAACAGCCTTGTCTGACTTGTACTACCCCTATTGAGCGTATTACCATTGCTCAACGCAGTACGCACTACTGCCCCACCTGCCAGCCAGAGCGCGTATAAAAGCTTATTCGGGTGTAAAAAAAGCGGGTGTACAGACCACGTTCGTTGTACCAATGGTAAAAATGACGTCTACTGTTGCTGGCACAAGTGTCGGTTGTCGGCCTTGTAAAGGCAAAACAAACGAGATATAGCCACCACTATCGCTGCTCATCTGCTGATTGAGCGGCAGATCGCTATGCTGGAAATGGACGGTGGCTTGCGCCGTTGCCCCACTAACCCCTTGCGTATTTTTGGTCAGCTTTGCATAGATCGTGATCGTGCTATAGGGTGAAGGAGCATTATTCGATGACCATGCACCACAACGGTAAGCGGGGGGTGTAGGAATGGGTGACATTTGGCTTTGAAACGCTGGACTCACGGTGATATTCTGGGTAGTTTGTGTAGTTGAAATTGGGCCACAAGCACTCAACAAGACAAGCAAGCCCACAGCACATAGGCTGTCTTGCAATAATTTACCACATTGTGTCATATATTGTCCGCCATTCCTTTCCATACAAAAACTACTGAGCAGACGCACTCATATTATAACATTGGATGACAGAAGGCACCCACAACTCATGACCATAGCAGGCTAACAACCGGGGGGAGATACACCCCCCCCACCGCTGTTGGCTTGCTGATTAGAATAGACTATGCTACACTATAACAAGGTCACAAGATTTCCCGATCAGAATGTGTAGGACAAAGGTAATATCACGCCTGGAGAGGTTTTTATAGGCATGTCTCATGAGTCAGATGGGTCACGAGAACAACTGGCATGGTTAAATCAACTGTTAATGAGTGATCAATTTGGTTACACCAGCGGTCCATGACCGCAAAAGCCTGTATCTCACGATACCAGTGAGCCACCAACAACCTCACTAGAGCGCGTTGCCAAAAACTCACCGCTGATCGAAGCGCGTGCTGACCCGGGCAGGGAGAGACGCAAGGGGGCACCCGAGATTATCTTTGGTGAAACGAAAGAGGTTTCACAGATCATTACGATGGCACAAGGACTCTTGCAAGGATCAGGACGGGCAATTATTAGCCGGATGCGCCCAGAAATGGTCGCACCAGTGCGAGCTGCATTTCAGGACTACACTGTTCGAGTTGTGGAGTTAGCTCGTGCAATGGTCATCTATAGTCCGACCTACGCACCGCGCATGACGGGCGGACATGTAGGTATTATTAGCGCAGGCACTTCTGATATCCCGATGGCAGAAGAAGCGACACTGATTGTCGAAGAGATGGGATGTCGCGTCACGCGGATTTACGATGTTGGTGTCGCGGGTCTTCATCGCTTGCTGGAGCCATTGCGTGACCTATTTGCTGATGAGGTTGACGCAATTATTGTAGCAGCGGGCATGGATGGAGCGTTGCCATCAGTCGTCGCGGGATTAGCTCCAGTGCCAGTGATTGGATTGCCAACATCAATTGGCTATGGCATGGGCGGCAAAGGGTTTGCTGCGTTGCTCTCGATGTTGCAGACATGCGCCCCCGGATTGTCGGTCGTCAACATCGACAACGGAGTTGGGGCAGGCATCACCGCCGCATTGATTGCGAACCGTGTAGCAGAGGGTCATAAACGGAGAGAGCATCAATCGTAGTAGGGATGCAGCGAGATGTTCTAAACATCCTGATCCGCGTACCTAAGCGTTGCATACTTAGCCATGCGGAAGAAGAAGTAGAATGTCTTACCGCGTTACATGTTGGGCGAAAGTGGAAGTATGAAGTTTTAGAGAGGCGGGACTTTCTATGGCAAGCAATAAACGTGGACCAGAACCAGGATCACAAAAGGCGAAACACGGCGGACAAGCAGTACGTGAGAAATATGGAGCGGAGTTCTATTCGCGTATTGGCAAAAAGGGCGGCGAGACGGTGAAGGAGAAACGTGGCCCGCAATTCTACGCGGAAATTGGCAAAAAGGGCGGCGAATCTACAAAGCGTCAGCAAGGCTCTGAGTTTTATTCTAAAATCGGCAAAAAAGGTGGTGAGCGCGGACGTGCTGCTGCCGCCGAGAGCAAAGAGTAGTTACCTGTAGGATAGTCATGAAAAAACGGTTCTCGTCTCTCTTACAACAAAGAGACGAGAACCGTTTTTTCATGACTATCCTATAAAAGAATAAGTGCACACCCTTTATTCTGGCCGTTTCAAAAAAGGCGGGATATCGATACCTTCATCATTCTCATCGTCACCACGCTGATAGGGTTGTCGTCTTCCCATATCTCGAATGCCCCGCAAATCATTTAGGCTACGTTGCTGGCGTGCTGGCGGCGGAGTTGCAGGCCGTTGTGGCCCTGATGGGCGTGGCGGCAACTGTCCTTGTCGAGGCAACTCCGGTGGCGATGGCGGATACCCTGCACCACGTCCCGGCTGGGGTTGGCGTGGCGGCAAGCCTTGACCTGGTAAAGGTGAGGGACGTGGGGCTTGTGGCGGCAATTTATCCAGACGTACCGCC
>DAICZM010000247.1:0-3384 GCA_027311145.1 Ktedonobacterales bacterium | reverse complement strand
CATACCAGCGGCAATTAGAGTTACACGAATCGTATCATTCAGCGTTGGGTCAATCACAGCTCCAAAGGTAATATCCGCTGCATCATCAATCGCTTGTCCGATCAGTTCCGCAACTTCGTTCACCTCAAAGAGCGTCATATCTTCCCCACCTCTAATGTTAAAAAGACCACGCCGCGCTCCGCGAATCGTGACATTTAAGAAACCACCAGCAACCGCCTCTTCCGCTGCGCGCTGCGCACGGTTACGCCCTTGCCCTTGCCCGATACTCATTAATGCACTTCCCGCCTCCCGCAGCACGCTACGCACGTCGGCAAAGTCCACATTGATCATACCAGGCACATTGATCACTTCTGCAATGCCCTGTACGCCCTGACGTAACACATCATCCGCGACCTTAAAGGCATCACTTAGACTATATTCACGCCCGACCGTTGCTAGCAAGCGATCATTTGGCACGGTGATCAGCGCATCAATTTCAGTATTGAGTTCGGCAATGCCTTCCATCGCAATACGGCGGCGACGTGATCCCTCAAAGGTAAAAGGCAGCGTCACGATACCAACAGTCAGCGCACCCAGTTTCTTCGCAATTGCAGCGACAACGGGGGCCGCTCCTGTTCCTGTGCCGCCTCCCATACCAGCGGCAATGAACACGAGGTCGGCATCCCCTAACGCAGCACGAATCTCGGCGGCACTCTCGGTTGCGGCGCGCATACCAACTGCCGCATTGCCGCCCGCCCCTAGGCCTTTGGTATGATTTTGCCCCAAACAAATGCGCACCGGGGCAGGAGATAACGCAAGGACTTGAGCATCCGTGTTCATCGCGACAAAACGTACTCCTCGCACGTGCGTTTGCATCATGCGATTAATTGCGTTCATCCCGCCACCGCCAACACCAACAACAACAATATCCACGTGGTGTTCTGGGTTCGGCTGAAGCTCAGGGGGAAATGCCGACGCATCTCCGTCTGTGTTGCGCGAATCCCACCCATGCACACGCTCACCCCCAAACTCGCCCCAACGGTTTGCGCCTCCCTGTACCTCATGACTGAGCACTGCCCATTGATCCTCTTGTCCCTCGTACACGTCTGGTCTTCCCTCCAGCTCCGAAGCAGGTTTGCTCGCGGACTGCTCTACCCATCGCTCTGGGGACTTTTCGCGTCTGTATGCATCGTGGGACATTGGCTGCATGCACACCCCCATTTTCTTTCTTTCCTGTTCAGTAGAGCAGATTTCTATGCTACCTATCTGCTATAATGCGCAGGTGTGTACGACATAGGATGATATTCAAACTTATCAGCATTGTAACAATAGTATCAAGAATTAGCAAGAGCTTCAGTGGTCTTTTCTGCCCGAAATAAAAAACAGGATACTGGTTCAGCATATGCACCAGTATCCTGCCTTTCCCTTCAACGCACAGCTCTACTCTTTTTTTAGCGTAGCGTTTCCTGCTTTTGCTGCTTTCTTCTCACGCTGCGCTTCCTTTTTCTGCTTGTTTGATTTTGGGGTAGCTTTCTGCTCTTTTTTCTGACTCTGCTCTTTATTTGCCACAAGACACCTCCTGCTTCAGTGATTTTAGGGGCATTCCCCCCTATCAAGATATCTCTATTGTAGCAGAAACGTCAAACAGAGACGAGTCCCAAGGGACCTCTCGTTACCCACGTCTATTCCCACACCTCCATGCTCCAATCCCTTAACAATACTGCTGATGTATCTGCCGCTCCTCAAAACTCATCAGCGCATGCGTTATCATACGAAGCACGTTGCCCACGTCCATCGGTTTGCGCAGTTGATAAATGCCGCGTTTCTGAAGCTCCTCTATAGGAAGGACAGCACTCATCATGATCGCAGGAATCCCACGCATATCCTCCCGTTGCTGAAGACGATCATACAATTCCAAGCCATTCACACCGGGCAAGCGATAATCAACCAAAAGTAAGCAGGGCTGTACACTTGGAGCCTTCTCCAGTGCGGTCAAACCATTCTCAATAACGACTGAATGGTATGGCGTATCTTCTTCAATGAGTTGCTGAAGAAATTGTCCGACATCCGCATCATCCTCGACAATGAGAATTGTTGCGCTTTGTGAGCTACGCGCAGCGGGTGGAAAAATTTCTTTCGGCATTTTGCGCTCCTTCCATAGCATTGCTGAGGTACTCTATACATGGCTGATACTATACTGTAACGGATACATCTGGCACTTGGTGACAACGAATAGACATCGTTTTATGTCTCACCGTTCTGGCGGCAACTCCACCCATTTCTGCTCTCCTGCAAGCGGCGTAAACGCCATCATACGGGCAACAAGTTCACTAACGTTCTCTCGCACCACTAACAAGCGCGCATGTGTGGGCGAAATAAAACCCTCATCACTGGCATGCGCAACCAGTGCGAGAAGCGGCTGAAAATAGTTTGCCACATCAAGTAATCCAATTGGTTTCGCGTGCAAGCCAATCTGTGCCCACGTCGTTATCTCGAAGAGTTCGTCAAACGTTCCGAAACCGCCCGGCAAGGCAATAAAACCATCGGCAAGATCTGCCATTAAAGCTTTGCGCTCATGCATACTCCCCACCTCGTGCAAAACCGTCAGCTTGGCATGAGCCACCTCACGCCGGAATAAACCACGTGGCAACACACCTATCACCTCCCCACCATCTTCCAGAACGCTATCAGCCAGCACCCCCATCAGACCCACACTACCTCCACCATAGACCACACCTATGCCACATGCCACTAACTCTTTCCCCAACGCACGTGCTGCCTCTCGATACCCTGGTCGTTTACCCGGATTGGAACCCGCAAAAACACATATCCGCTGCATATCTTCTGTATCCCTTCGCTAAATTTTTTGATGTTGATCTGTATAGAATGAAATGCCATCAAACAACATATTCCTATGGTACAATAGACAGGCAAACGGCTACAGTAATCGCAAGCAAATAGCTACAAGGGGACACATGATACAGGCACTTATCTTCGATTTCGATGGTCTTATTTTGGATACCGAGGAGTCTGAATTTCGTTCGTGGCAAGAGATGTATGCGGAGCATCACGCGGTTTTGCCACTCGAGGAGTGGGCGATCTGCATTGGCAGCGGCACGGAAGTTTTTGACGTATTTGCATACCTGGAGATGCAGCTTGGACGCCCGGTTGAGCGCGAACAAATCGCGTTGCGACGACGACAACGCCATCTCATGCTACTTGCCGAAAAAACGCTGCTACCCGGCGTTGAAGCGTATATCGCCACCGCTAAAGACTTAGGGCTGAAATTAGGGGTGGCATCGAGTTCCTCACGGCGTTGGGTCGCAGGCCATTTAGAACGCCTGGGCATCCTGCACCACTTCGATTATCTGCGCTGTGGTGATGAGGTAACACACAAAAACCCCG
>DAICZM010000246.1 GCA_027311145.1 Ktedonobacterales bacterium | reverse complement strand
ATGGTTATTAAAGAAGTGGTCTATGTGGTTGAGGATGTGTTCTCACATGAGCGAAACCCCACCCGCCATCTTCCCAGGACAACTACCCCGCCGGACTTAGGAGAGCGTATTGACCAAAGTATTCACCACTGGTGGAGTACCAGACGATACGTTATTCTTTCCCAATTCAGTGAGAAAGCTCTTGATTTACCCGAATGGGAAGGTAATCACTGGATGCCCATTCAACAATATGAATATCATGGAGGGGAGAACCAGCAATGGAAGTTCATACCAATTGGGAAAAGCCCCGATGTGTTCAAAATTCACTGTGTACATGGTGCAAAGGTGTTAGATGTGTTAGATTGGGGACAAGCGAACGGAGATGCAGTAGGAGTATACCCGTATCACGGCGGCAATAATCAACACTGGCGGCTTGCACCGGTAGAAGGCAGTGAAGACATTTTTACTATCACCTCTTTGCATAGTGAAATGTCCCTTGATGTGAAAGAGAAAGACCTCAAGAATGGAGCATCTATACAACAGTGGCACTACTACGGAGCGGTAAACCAACAATGGCGGCTAATCAGCGTGATGTAACACTTCCCTACCCTCTTAACCTCCGCTTCGATCCGTAGCGACCAGCTTCTAAATTATGCGTTTAGTTTTGTTATTGTGTCCAATCTACTTGTACTATTTTGTTTTTGCATACCGCTCTTTCTGCTACATATTTTTGGCTCGCTGTATCAGTATTAGGATAAAAGTATCTCATAAGGGAGTTTTCCGGCGTAATATCATATCTAACAGCTGTATACAGCGTAATACTATTGACAATATGCTCCCCTATATAAAGAGGCTCTTTTCGTAACACACCGTCTTTTATCCGCTTTACTTTCACCGTTCCTCTCATCATATTTTTTCTTGCACGAATAATTATCGCGCCAGTATTGGCCCAGTGCTACGTAAGCTGTCGTGCGCCGATGCGCTTACTCTGTCCTTGCTGAGTGACTCAGCCCCACAGAGGCGAATGTGGGTAACGTACCACCTTCCCTGATCTCGAAAGGGAAAGGGGACTGGAGCATGGTGGAGAAAAGCGTAGTGAGGGAGAAACTGCTCTCCCAAGATGTCTCTGCAGCTAGGCCGTCTATGGTGAGACTGGTCAATTGTCGAACTTGAGGTGAGGTGGCTTGGTTACGTGGCTCTCACGATGCAGGAGTGCGTGAGTCCTGGGATGACGCATTGAGTGACAGCCAGTGGGTCAACGCCTTTCCCAGGAACCGACTCTCGTGAAGAGGTTCATCCGTCAAACGAGTACCTACGTACGGATCAGGACAGTGAAGGAACTTCGGGACTCCCTACAAGCTGAGAGGCTCACGGGAGCGGTGGGCCTAGAGTACTCAAATGCTTGGGGTAATGCCCAAGACACGGGGAAGGGGTACAGGTGACAAAATCCAACAAGCTGAGGGTGCAGCAGCCCAAAGCGGAGAGAGGAGTCACTGGAAAGCCGGATGCCGCGAAAGTGGCCTGTCAGGTTTGGGAAGGGGCGGTTGGAAACGTGCCGCGAGGTAACGCGCTGGCCGCCTACTTCACACCAGCCGCAAAGTAGCGGGCACGACGGGCATACATCCCTCAATATATCGAACGCCGTTCAGTCCGACGGCTCGAACAATTAGGCTATGAAGTGACCTTGGTGCCCAAGCAGATTGCTTCAGGTCCCTCATGGGGAGGGGATTTTCGTAGGAAGATACAACGTACGAAACATAATAGCCACATGATGCTTTGCAAATATGTGCAGTATCCATTGCAAAGCATCATGTGGCTATGTTTCGTCCTCGAAAGTCGGTCTCTCCTGAACAGACGCAACCAAAACGTCCGCGTGGTCGCTCTCCCAAATACGTTCTGATTGAGTTTGTTACTGGTACGAGAACGGTCAACTCACTCACCAGTTCGTGGGGGGCTACCTGTTAGCCTTTTACCAGAGAAAAAACATCCCAAAGCGGTTTGACTATTTTCCGCCAGATAGCTACGAGCGAAGGTTCCCATAAGTCTACTTCTTTTTCCCAGGCCTCTAATTCCTTTTTCAGCGTATCTCGGTATTTTTCAACATCACTCCCTGTCACTAGTGCAGAATAGAGGCGACAATGGAAACGAGAGGCATATGAAATATGCCTCTCTAGCACAGGAGGTAGCTCTTGGACAGAAGTCATATAATTGTTCAGTTTTAAAAGACTATCCTCGTGAAGCTTCCGCTTCAAATCACGACGGTATATCTTCATTTTCGTGATTTCTGCCTGCAACACCTGTACATAATCCTCGTAGATGCGATATTGGAGTAGCATAAACTCGACAAGAATAAGTGTCTTCCAGAAAAAAACGAGCCCACTCTTTCGCTTGTGACTTGGATGTAATACCAGGGCTAAGCCTTGCCGAGAGCAAACGAGCCAGCTTTGAAAAGCAGGACCATGCTGGGGATCATACTTCATGTGTTCAACGTCAAGAGCTTCACCTTGAGATCGAAGCCCTAGAAGCATCGCTGCAATCTCTTGCCCATCAGTTGGGCTATTCCCGATACCTTTTAGCGCGGTATGCCAGGGCTGGGTCATTGCGCGTTCGGCAAAATAGATCATCTGGTTGGTAAAGAACGAATGTTGCAATCTGCGTTTTACCTCTCGCACGCACTCCGATATGGTCATCGCGTGTTCACTCAGCCGCGATATCCATTTCCATTGACCGTAGCGATTCCAGGGACGCGTTTCCCTGATGATTTTCCTTATCTCATCCGCATTTTTCTCACTGCTCCACGTCAGGACGATCGCCACTTGCAGGACAATATAGCCAGTAGGGTAAATGTGAATAAAGATTTTCCCTTGTGCCTGCGTATCATCGTTCGTGATCGCTTTAAGAAATACTGGCTTATTCAGCTCAAGATACAGATAATTCATGCGTTGATCGGTAATGTCGGGGCCATAACCAAATAAAAAATCGGCGTTCATATCGGTATCAGCATATGCCACATGGGGCTTCATCAATGTACATATCTGCTGAGCCGCATCTTCATACTGACTTCCCAATTCTAATCGGGTACTACGCGCCTTAAAACAACATGCCCCAAGGCCATGAAGAAAAGGGGCAGCAGGAGAGGGTTCTCCTCTTCTATCTCTGCAGCTCAGTGATTCGAGGTCCAGGAAGCAGCGTTTGCTCTTAAAAAAGGGAAGCCAGACTGAGCGGACATTTTTTAGAGAAGGAAAAGGACGATCACCGATACCCAGAATATGGGTATGAACGACGTAAGCATACTTGATTAAGGAAGTATCCATGTTCTCCCCTCTCTCCCGTTGAACGAGGTCACATGCATATGTATGTATATAGAGCAAGCGATGAGTGGGGCTTGTACTTCGGAAAACCTCAGCCTCAAATCTCCGGGCACACACGCCCCTCAGACCCCACTGCATCGCGATCTCATCTTAACCTTTTATAAGACAAGAACCCCACAAGAATGTCACAAAAGGATGATTTTCCTCACAAAATCATCCCATTTATCGGAAGTTCAGAAGGAGACAACCCGATGGATGACCCGCATGCCCTGTTGCCGCTGCCCGATCCCAGGACCGGGATCAGCGAGGGAATCAGCACGTCGTATGATGACACTCTGGCCCAGGCTGGCCAGATCGCCGACGCCTACACTCGCCAGAATCGCTTTCAACACTATCAGCAGACCCGCCCAGTCAACACCTTGCGCCGCCAGGCCGCCGATCTGCGCCTCTTTGCCACCTACCTGGCCGAGGCGGGCGTCCACCGCGATGGCGAGGCCCTCTTTACCGATCCTGCCGCCTGGCGCTGGATGACCGCCGGAGTGGTCGAGGGCTTCCTGCGCTGGCAGGCGCGCAAAGGTTACGCCATCGCGACCATAAACGGACGGCTTGCCACCGTGAAAACCTACTGTCGCGAAGCGCACGCCGCCCAGGTGATTACTGCTGAAAATATGACCGCGATTACGTCCGTGCGCGGCTATAGCCATAAAGATGGGCGCAACCTGGACCGCCAGCGCGCACGGACGCGTGTGGGCGCAAAGAAAGCGGCGACGGTGCTGCTCACCCGCCTGCAAGCCGCCCAACTCAAACGCCAATCAGAGACGCGCGAAGGGCCACGCGATGCTCTCCTCATGTGTCTGCTGCTGGATCACGGTCTGCGCTGCGGTGAGATCGCAGGCCTCATGGCAGCGCATATCCATCTGGCTGATGGGACACTCTCCTTTTACCGCGAGAAGGTGGATAAAGAACAACAGCATACGCTCACTGCAGAGACGTTGCTGGCCGCCGCGCAGTATCTGCCCACAATCCCCCCAGATGGCCCGCTGTTCCCTGGCTATCGAGGCCGCCCGATGACCAAACGCGCGATCAATCTGCGGGTGGGTGTGCTGGGCAAGCGCCTGGGGATCACCGCGCTTTCTCCGCATGACTGTCGCCATTATTGGGTGACGAGTGCGGTGCGCGGTGGCACGGATGTCAATGCGCTCCAACATGCGGGAGGCTGGTCCTCCCCTACGATGCCGCTCCTGTATGCCGACAAATCAGGCATTGCGAACAAAGATGTGAAGCTGGGATAAGAGCATCAAAGTGTAAATCTTGACACTACACTGCTGATTCTTTGGCTCCTCTATTGCCGAAAACACTGCTCAGAGATGCTCTTTTTGAGACGGGCGGCTAGCAAATTGGCTTGAAAAGCCACAAGAGAAGAAATATACCCAGCAGCAGAATTCCCAAAAAATCAGCAGTGTAGTGTCAAGATTTACACTTTGTTGTGCTATACAGTATTTCGTTTTATACTACAAGAGAGCGCCAATAAAGAGAATGGAGTATCACTTGTATGGCAGAGCAAAAGACGCCCACCGCACTTGACACAACTGCGCCACGCTCCTGGCAAATGAAACTATTCGGATGGCTTTTGCGCGTCTGCCTTGGCCTCTGGAGCTTTCTTTTCCTCACTGTCCTTGGCGGGACGATTGCGAATCTCAACACAACGACGACTGATACTCCGCTCACCAAGTTGTATCTGGTACGTCTGGTACTCACCTCTCCCATTCCTGTCGCAACAGGTCTTGGTATATTAGCATTGCTCACGCTCCTTTCGTGGCTAGGCAGTCGACAGCGGCATTCCATCAGCTCAACAGGCTTTGCTGAGCAAAATCGCATCCATATGCTGCGGCACTTACGCGCACGCTACGAACAGATGCACGCGCAATCGCTGCAGGGAGCGGTACAGATCGAACTGGGCCTTGCGACCAGACCCGCGGCAGTACAGAATCCTGCGAACCTTGTGCTTCGATTACCCGATCAGCCAGAACAGGTGCTTCCTCCAGGAGCCTCTATTGTCGATGCGTATGAGCAAGCACAGCAGGAACTGCTGATTCTGGGCGAACCAGGCGCGGGCAAATCTATGTTGCTCGTAGAATTGGCTCTCCATCTCTTAGGAAAGGCAGAACAAGACAACGCGTGCCTATTTCCTGTGCTTGTGCCTCTCTACCTGGGCTACGGAACGTACCACCTTGCAAAAGTGGCTCAGCGGGCAGATCACCAACCTCTACAATATTTCCAGCGTGCTTAGCGAACAGTGGGTCCAACAAGGGATGCTTCTTCTGCAGCTTCTCAAGCTACTTTGAGGGTTGCCCATCTCAAGAAGAGCATTTCTGAGCAGTGTTTTCGGCAGTGGAGGAGCCAAAGATTCAGCAGCGTAGTATCAAGATTTACAGGTCTGCAGTAACAAGGTCGGGAAAAGATCTGTACGGCTCTGGGAGCAGATTGCGAAAAAGAGCACCCTCCCGATAGGCTCATCATTCACTAAAGTAGCGGGAGATCCTCAAAATCCTGGGATTTACAACCCCTAATCTAGTAACCTCATTAAAAAATAAATTCTTAAGGGAGATATCTTTCTGCCATACCTACTATCTGATTATTAGCGTCTGTGCCTCCCACTGTTAACACTTGTCCATGCCCGATGAGAGCAGTTACACCGTCAATATGAGGAGAATACATTCTGTTCCAGGATACCCAAGACTGTGTTGTTGGAGAATAAATTTCACTTGTTCCTAAGCTATCACCCCCACAAACCATAATCATGCCATTCTCAAGTAACAATGCTTCTTGTCCAAGAGCATTCTGACGAGCATTTAACATGTGATCTGTGAAAGACCAGGTTTGATTAACCCGATCATAGACCTCTACTGTAGAAGTGGATTTAAAGCCATGTACTCGCCCACCAATTACCAATACATTCCCATTAGGAAGTAAATGAGCAGTAAAGTAAGCCCGTTCAATATTCATATCTGATACGGAAGTCCACCTATTTTTATTCGGGTCATATATCTCTGCTGTCTTTGTGATAGATTGGCCATCGTTGATAAAAGTCCCGCCAGCTACAAGAACTGTCCCATCAAGCAGCCGAACCGCTATATGATCAGATCGAGGAATCGACATAATTCCTGCTTGTGACCAAGTATCGGTATCTGGATCATATAATTCTGCAGTGGAATGATTTACTCCTCCCGCAATCAACACTTTCCCGTTTTGTAAAAGTGTACCCGTATGCCTTACACGAGCAGTACTCATTGATTGTTTTGTTAAATTCCAGGTGTCAGTTACAGGATCATAGATTTCTGCTGATACTCTCGTTACAGCCGCGAAGCCTCCGGTCACTAATACCTTTCCGTTTAATAGATGCGTAGCTGTATGTTGAGATCGTTGTTCATTAAGTTTCCCTCTTGTTTTTTTCCACATTCCGATTGTTGGATCGAAGAGTTCGCTTTCTGCTGTATTATCTGCGGCAGAGATAGACCCACCTTCAACCAGTATCATTCCATTCTTCAAGGTGGTTGCTCTGAAATAATGCCGCCCCTGAAGCATATTCCCTGTAGTGGCCCACTTTGTTTCATGAGCTAATATGGAATATGTAATACTGCTTGCTACAATGCCTCCTACTGCACTTCCTGCAATAAACCCGACACAACCTATTACTAAACTTCTTCGCGAAAACTTATATTTAGGAGTCTGAGAG
>DAICZM010000245.1 GCA_027311145.1 Ktedonobacterales bacterium | reverse complement strand
GTACTGTAGAATAGAATGGAATAGCTCAAAAATCCCATTGCCCGTATACTGCTCTCTTGCCATCACTGTCGCATTGCATCATAAAAGTCACACACCGTTGTGATACTATATCGGCAGTATCTTCTTCGTCATCAGTAAAAGAGGTTTCATGAACACACTCGTCAATACGCAACAACAACGCACAACGCCACCCCTCCTTCGCCTGAGCATCGCCCTGGCCTTTCTCACGTTTATCCTCATCGGAGCAAATGATGGAGCTTTTGGCGTCCTTTTGCCCAATCTCCAACTGCAATACCACGTCGACAAAGCAACTATTAGCCTTTTATTCTTATGCAGCACATTCGGCTATTTCATTGCCTCGCTCAATAATGGCCTGCTCATGGCAAAATTAGGCAATCAACGCACATTAATGATCGGCACATTGATATTTTTCTGTGGCGTAGGCACGCTGATGCTGATTCCTCCCTTCGTGCTAACCTTACTAGCCTTCTGTTTTATCGGAGCAGGGGGCGCGACACTAGATGCTGGTCTTAACTCTTATATCGTGCAACTTCCGAATAGTACAGTACAACTCAATTATCTACATTTTTTCTACGGCATCGGAGCCTTGCTCGGCCCTATTGTTGCCTCAAGCATCCTGGCTATCCATTGGAGTTGGAACAACACCTACATCCTCTGGAGCGCATTTAGCCTGCTCATTTTGCTCGGTCTGGGACTCTTCTTCCGAGAACGAACCAAGACAATCGACGCCAACCAGAAGGAGGGAGAGCAGCCATCCAACGATCATCGGCTCTCTGTCACGCTCAAAAGGCGCGTCGTCTGGCTTGCTGCGATCTTCCTGTTGATCTACGTGGGAACAGAGGTCAGTATGGGCAACTGGAGCTACAGCTTCCTGACAGAACAGCGGCAGAGTCTGCCTTTACTGGCAGGTTGGATGGTCAGCGGCTACTGGCTAGGTCTGTCGCTAGGACGCTTGGTGATGGGACACATAGGGGCGCGCATTGGCAATCAACGCTTGATTCAGCTTTGTTTAGTCGGCGTGGTCATTGGCCTGCTCTTACTCTGGCTGGCTCCCTGGCAGATTGCCAGTGCCCTTGGCCTCTGTCTGACGGGCTTTAGCCTGGGACCAATCTTCCCGACTACCATTGCCCTCATGCCTACGCTCGTTCCGCAGCGCATGGTTCCAACAGCAATCGGCTTTCTGGCCAGTCTGGGCAGTATGGGAGGGGCACTCTTCCCCTGGCTGGCTGGCAACCTGGCACAATATCTCGGCCTCTGGTCGCTGCTGCCTTATGTTATCATCTTAACAGGTACGATGTTTGCACTCTGGCTCCTCCTGCAAAAACAGATGGTGTGAAGGCACACTAGTCCTAAAACGACCTCCTGTGTTATACTCATAATAACGTATCAGGTTATATGCGCAACACACGCTTAGAAGAGGTTGAAAGGTCACAGGAATGCTACTTGAGGCAAATATTCGGAAGATGCTGGTGAATGGTGACCAGTGGGCAACCTGGTCTGGTTACCATATTCCCATCAGCGAGCAATATTTCGTGATATGGACGCCAGCAGGGACATCCATGCACTGGAAACCTGGAACCTGGGTTTCACACAAGCACCAACTCAGCTATTTCTGGCCCGATGCCTGGTATACCATTCACGTCGGTTATAACCAACAGGGCGCATTCCTCAGTGGCTACTGTGATGTGATACTACCAAACTCCGACTACACCAACAATGCGCACGAACTAATCTACACCGATCTCTATATTGATGTGGTTGTGCGCGAAGATTATAGCGTCTATACCAAAGATCATGAAGTTTTTGCACGCGCGGCGCAACGTTTCCCCGTCGTCGAGCAGGCCCGCAAACAATCCTTCGAAGTGTTGGACTGGCTAGAAGGACATGCAAAACAGTGGAGCGGCCCTTTTACGCTCATTCCACGCCAGCTCCCACGTGTAGATTTTGAGCAGCTCAGTCCCGAAGAGGCCAGTGCCAGCCTCAAAACCGTTCTATAATATGT
The DNA here is from genome assembly GCA_027311145.1 of Ktedonobacterales bacterium. Lineage (GTDB taxonomy): Bacteria > Chloroflexota > Ktedonobacteria > Ktedonobacterales > Ktedonobacteraceae > DTNP01. The sequence goes on along the minus strand of DAICZM010000245.1, from coordinate 5,039 downwards.
GGAGAGACAGAGATGGGCACAGAGATGCTGCCAGCAACTGTGATGGCTGACCTCCATCGCTATAACATCACCGATTTTAGCGAGGCCGTATTGCGCGAGACACTGGAGGAACGAGTGGAAACCTATACGTTAATCCGCCTCGCGCCCTGGCCTGCTCGCCGCTGGAAGTGCCGTTATCGCCTGATGATGGGTGCAGATTTCTACGATGCACAAAGCGTTGCCGAGGCCTATGCCCTAGCCCTACTCGCCTCTCTAAAGTCTCCTCATAATCCCCAAAACCGGTAAGGGCGGATTTTCGTGTATTATATATTTTCGCCATGCCCATAGGAAATGAGGGAAGAGGCGCAATCAATTCACATGTACCAGGCATGTTCCCATTTTACCGTTCGCATCGTTTAATAGAGTGTGCAGGGTAACAACGGCTTATCATCCTGCATAGCATGTGGAGCATAGTGTTCACCATGCGTGTTTGTGTCAATGTATTCAGGAAAGGAACCTCATATCCTATGTTGCGCACCATGTGTAAAGGGAAAATTCATCGGGCAACTGTCACGCAAGCCAATCTGAACTATATCGGCAGCATTACCATCGATCAGGATTTGCTCGATGCCGCCAACATTTATGCCTATGAGAAAGTTCAGGTTGTCAACGTTACCAATGGCGCACGTTTGGAAACATATACTATCGCAGGTGAGCATGGCTCCGGTGTCATCTGTCTCAATGGCGCCGCGGCCCGTCTGGCTTCCGAAGGCGATATCGTCATTATCATCAGCTACGCGCAATACACCGAGGAAGAGATTCGCGCACTCGTACCACAGATTGTCTTTGTCGATGCGCAGAACCACCTTGTTGAGAAAAAAGATGTCCCTTTAAGCGAGATGCTACCCATATCCACCAACGAAGTCATGCCCGAAGTCGAAATGATGTTCTCCTAAAGAGACGACTTCGCGCAGTTTTTTCATTCGACTGGACCGGTTGAATGAAATCCTGCGTCCCCCCAACCTACCAAACGTTCGTAAGTCTCCATTCATTATTTCTTCTGCCCTTCTTCTTCCCTCTTCCTCGTATGCTTCGCTAGCCCGATGTCTTTCTATATCGCGGTGTACCAACACAAACGTATTCGTGATACAATACTGATAAATACGCTTGAGGAGAGGTTTGCTCATCTATGGGAATCGCTTTAATTGTTCATGGCGGTGCAGGTGCAATAGCATCTGATCGTTTTGCGAGCGCACAGACTGGTTGCCGTGAAGCAGCACTCATTGGCTGGCATAAGCTACAAGAAGGCCATAGCGCACTCGAAGCAGTCGAGGCCGCTGTTCGCATTCTCGAAGATAATCCAAATTTTAACGCGGGCACTGGCTCTTGCCTAACAGCAGAGGGCAATATCGAGATGGACGCGGGCATCATGGAAGGTCATACGCAGCGCGTGGGTGCGGTCGCCAATGTCGAACGCATCAAAAATCCGATCTCGCTGGCACGCCGCGTATTGGAGAGTCCCCACGTTCTTTTAGTTGGGCGCGGAGCGCAGATCTTCGCTCGTGAACAGGGCATCCACCTCTGTCGTCGCCAGGAGTTGCTCACCGAGCATCAACAAGCTAACTGGCAACATGCCCATGCCGAACGGGCCGCCCGTCTTCAGCAACAGCATGGAACCGAACCGAGCTACTACCGCACAGAGCTTGGCTCGACCTCCGCTTCCGCCACATCTAACCATTTAGAGGATAGCGACGAAAAACATGGTACAGTTGGTGCTGTTGCCCTGGATAGTTTTGGCACATTGGCCGCGGCAACCTCGACAGGTGGCATTGTCTATAAATATCCCGGGCGGATTGGCGATTCGCCGTTAGTGGGTGCTGGCTTCTATGCCGACGAGCAATCTGCTATCTCTTGCACTGGTTATGGTGAAGATTTCATGCGTCTGCTGATCGCCAAACGCGCTGCCGATTTCGTGGCACGCGGGATGAACGCACATGCCGCCGCCGAAGCTGCGATAGCACTCCTAGGCACAAAGGCCACTGGCACTGGTGGACTGATTATCGTGGACCACATGGGCAATCTCGGCTTTGCCTGGAATAGCACACATATGGCACATGCCTATATCACGCAAGACATGCCAGAAGTCATCGCAGGAGTATAGAGAAAACGAGACGGATGAGAACGCTAAACGATGTACAACGCGAAATTGACCAGCTGATATGCGAAGAGTGGCACAGCCATTACTGGTCGCCACTCGCCAGTCTCGCCCGCCTGACCGAGGAGGTGGGCGAACTGGCCCGCGAGATCAACCACAGCTATGGTGAGAAGCCCAAAAAAGCTGGCGAGGAGGGTGAGATTGCCTCCGAGATAGGCGATATCCTCTTCATCCTGGCCTCGCTCGCCAACTCGATTGGCGTTGACCTGGACACCGCCTTTGAGCAAGTGATGGCGAAATACCAGCAACGCGACGCCAACAGGTGGACACCGAATGAGCCAAAGCAAGAGAGATAACTCCTCCCAAAAAAGCAGCGCGGCGGGACCGACCATCCACAATCGGTCCCGCCCATACACTGCTGGCACACTCCAAAGCAGCACAGCATACGCTAGTTGCGCAGCGGCTTGCCAGTCATTAATATTGCTTGCATGCGCTCCTGCGTCTTCTCCGTACCGCACAGGCTCAGGAAAGCTTCACGCTCCAGATCGAGTACCTGCTGCTCCGTCAGCGGAGTGACGTGCGAGGTCTCTCCTCCTGTTAATACGTTGGCGAGGTGACGACCAATAACCGCGTCATGCGCACTGATCTTACCCAGGTCCAGCATATTGTCAATCTGCTGCTCCAATACCAGACGCGCACCCACTCCTGGCAGTAACAACATTTGCGGCTGCACAGGTTTCCACTTGCCAGCTTCTTTTGCCTCTGCCAGTTTCAGCGCGTCGGCTTTCGCATCACGCAAGAGCAGTTCACGATTGATCGTCACGGCGTCGGTTTTGCGCAAGAAACGTAGCTCCTGGGCCTCCGCCGCGCTGGTCGAAACTGTCGCGAACGAGATCGTCTCGAAGGCTTTGCGCGACGGCGTGAAGGGTCCACCCGTCTTGCGCGCCAGCTGCGACTCTACGCTCGCTCCTTGCCGTAGCAGCAGTTCTTTACAGCCGCCGCCCGCCGGTATCAGGCCAACACCCACCTCGACCAGACCAATATAAGACTCAGCCGCCACGCGCGTATGGTTGCAGTGCATGATGATCTCGCAGCCACCCCCCAAAGCGCGTCCTGAGGGAGCCGCGACTATCGGAATGGGACTATATTTGAGCATCTGGTGTGCCTGCTGTAGCCCGTTGATCGCATCCTCCAGCATCTTCCACTCGCCTTGACGCGCTCCCATCAGCACGAGGAACAGGTTTGCCCCCGCCGAGAAGTCTGCCGCCTCGTTGCCGATGACCAGCGCGCGGAACTGCTTCTGGCCCTCCTCAACTGCATAACGCATCATCTCGATAATGCCCTCGTCAATCGAGTTCATCTTGGTATGGAACTCGATACAGCCAATGCCATCACCCAGATCGATCAGCGCGGCTGAACCGTTGTCGCGCACAACCTTTTTGCCTGTTTTTAACGCCTCAAGTACAATGACGCCCGGCGGCACGGGAACGGGTCTATAGCTATTGCTTTTGAAATCAAAGTACTGGCGATTGCCCGCCGTCCCGCTATAGAACGTGCCCTGGCCTTGCGTTTTGACGCGCTGCACCAGTTCTGGCAGTTCGCGACCCGCAAAGACCTTTTCCAACGTGGCGGGATGCTGCAACAGCACATCCCATACCTCAAAGCTGCCCAGGTCGAAATTGAAACCCCAACGCATTGCGTTATCTATATCAACGATGCTCTCGGCTATCTCTTGCGCACGATTGGCGGCATAAATCAGCGAATCTGCTGTTGTTTCACGGGCGAACTGGCTGGCACGGTCGTCGCCATCTAATACAGCAAGCATACGTTTTGCTGGATCGCTGATGGTGCGCGCCGAGCCGAGCGAGGGATAACGCACCTTCTGCTGCGGTTCATATGCGAGCGTCTTGAGGTTTAGCTCAAGAATAGTTGACTCGCCCGTCGCATTTTTGACGCGCTTATAAAAGCCCTGGCCCGTCTTCTCGCCCAACAGCTTGCGCTCAAGCATCGTGCGTACCAGCTCAGGCAATTGGAATACAGCGCGCTGCTCATCATTGGGAGCGTTCTCGTAAAGATTTGTCGAGACATGCGCGGTCGTATCCAGGCCAGAGAGATCGCTGGTGCGGAAGAGCGCGGATTTGGGCCGCCCCGTATTTGGTCCCAACACAGCATCTGCCTCACCGATAGTATAGCCCTCGTCCAGCACACGACGAAGTGCGGACATGAAACCGTAGACACCGATGCGGTTGGCGATAAAGTTTGGCGTATCTTTGCAGAGAACGACGCCTTTGCCCAGCACCTCGCTAGCAAATTCCTGCATAAAGGTCAGCAACGCTGGATCAGTATCAGCGCACGGCACGATTTCCAGCAGGCGCATATAGCGCACGGGATTGAAGAAGTGCGTAATCAGGAAATGCTTGCGGAAGGTCGCGCTGCGCCCCTCAACGAGCATGTGTGCAGGCAGACCAGAGGTATTTGAGGTAATAATCGCATGTGGCGGTAGGTACTGCTCGATGCGCGTATACAGGTCGTGTTTGATGTCAAGACGCTCAATCACGGCCTCGATGATCCAATCCACGTCGGCAAGCGCTTTGAGATCATCTTCGACATTGCCAATAGTGACCAGTGACGCGGCGCGTTTGCTATAGAATGAGGCGGGCCGCGACTTCAGCGTTTTTTCCAGGCCAGTGCGCGCAACCACATCGCGGTCCGTCGCGCCTTGTGGCACGATATCAAGCAGCAGGCTAGGAATGCCAACGTTAGCGAAGATGGGCCGCGATTGCAGCACCCATCACGCCCGCTCCCAGCACAGCAGCTTTACGAATCTTGTACGTCATTGCTATGCCAACCTCTCGATAATCGTCGCCAATCCCTGCCCGCCACCGATACATAATGTCGCCAGACC
>DAICZM010000244.1:5621-7131 GCA_027311145.1 Ktedonobacterales bacterium | reverse complement strand
GTATAAATGTTTAAATACGTTAAGACATCCCATTACACAGCGGTTACACCGCTGCAATTCTCTACCTATGCCATTCGACTGTCGAGAAGCTACGTGGTATAATCCTGCACGATATCTTCATTTTCCGCATCATGTGCCGATCACAAACAAGAGATGGGGCCGCATAGTCAAACTATCCACGCCCTCAAACGCTTGTAACCAAATCTATTCACAATCATACTGCTGGCAAGCAACAAACAAAGAGGATGCCGATGACCACCAACATATCTTTTGCGTATGACTCCATCCGTAGTGCCATCCCAACAGCAGATGGAGAATCGCAAGAACTTGTCAATGTGCTGCAAAAAATTGTGCGCAACGCAGGAACCCTACTTGAGGTGCGGAGCTGCTCGGTTGCCTTGCTAGATGTCACAGGAACCACGCTGGTGACGCTGGCCGCCCTTCAACGTCATGGACACAAGTTGCGTCGCTCGCGTTTTCAGCTGAACGAAGGTGTCGCAGGCTGGGTTGCCACACACCGCGAAGTGCTAGTCATCAACGATGTCAGTCTCGACCCACGTTTCAAGCGGCTAGGGCGCACACCTATTGGCTCAATCATGTGTGTCCCGCTCATCGATAGCAACACGTTTATCGGCACACTTACCGCAAGTAGCAACGAGATCGACACATTCAGTCCGCAAAAGACCCATATGCTCTCAATTTTCGCTGAGCAGGCGGTCCTGGCAATCACCAATGCACGGCACGCCGAATTTGCTCGCCAGCAAGCCAACCAGCTTGAAATGCTTATGAGCCTCTCGCGTGGCATTACCACCCGTCTGCAACCAGACGAACTCTACCGCACGATCCTCGCTGATGTGCGTCGTCTTGTTCCTTGCGATCTTGCCATGCTCTATTTGCATCAGGATAGTGCGCAAGACCTTCGACCCGTTGCTGAACTCATCTGCCCAATCAGCGCGAGTGCCTATGAACAGGAGATGTGTGCTGCCGCCGTGAAAATCGACAACCTGCAACGCGAACACATCAGCCTGTATGATGCCCATTCTGTTGTCACATGGGCCGCCACGCATCACCATCCCATTTTACATGGACCTGAGCCTATCACGGTTCAACCCCCCTCTTTGGATGCAAGCGCAGTCACCACTTACACCAACGCAGAACTTGCTGCGCCTCTGGTCTCCAAACATGTTCTCTATGGCGTGCTACTGCTGACTCGCACGACTGCATTTAGTAGCGAAGAGCTACGCCTCGTGCGCAATCTCAGCAATATGGCGGCCGCCGCACTGGAAAATGTCTCGCTCTTCCACAAGGTGCGCACCGACCAGGAACAACTACGAGCTATTCTCGCGTCAAGTTCGGATGGCATTGCGTTGGTAAGCGTCAATGGCAATATCCTTGAAGCCAACGCCGCCTTTGGCCGACTCTTTGGTTTAACGCCTGAACAACTGGTAGGCATGGAGTGCATGGAAGTTTTTGAATGCCAGCAAGAAAATGGGCATACGCAGTGCAACGA
>DAICZM010000244.1:0-5611 GCA_027311145.1 Ktedonobacterales bacterium | reverse complement strand
ATCTCTGCATGATCCATCGTGCCGTGCAGCAAGAAGAAGCTCTTCCATACACCGAGTTTGACCTGCTAATTCAGGATATGCCGCGCTCGCTTGGTCTAAGTATCACGCCAGTCGCCACTCTGACCGCTCCACTCTGCCTGCTCGTTGCCCGTGATGTAACAGCCATTCGCGATGCTATGCGTATGAAGGCCCATTTTATCTCCATGATTACACATGAACTGCGCTCTCCTCTCAATGCCATTAGCGGCTATCTTGACCTTGCCTTAGAAGGTGTCGCGGGTGAGTTAAACGAGCAGTTGCGCGATTTCATCCGACGTGCCCGTGCTGGCAGCGAAAATCTGTATGCCTTGATCGAAGACCTGCTGCTAATTTCACGTGCTGATGCCGGGCAATGGAAACTCAATCGCGAACTGATTGAACTGCAAGAAGTGGTCGAAGAGGCTGTCGAAGAGATGGAACTCACAGCGCAGGATCACGAGATCGTGCTACACATCAAAAACCTGAGCAACATGCCGCCTTTGTATGCCGACCAGATTCGTCTGCAACAAGTCTTGCGCAACCTGCTCAGCAATGCTATACGTTTCACACCAACAGGTGGCCAGGTCAGCCTCACAGCACAGATCGTTCCTAACCATTACGAAAGGATTGATAGCGAGCATCAACAGGTTTTGCTCCTGCGCGTCAGCGATACGGGTATTGGCATCGCTCCCGAATTTCAGCAACGCATCTTTGAGCGTTTCTTCCAGATTCTCAGCGCAACAACGGGGCACAAAGGGCAAGGATTAGGGTTAGCCATCGTGAAAATGATTGTCGAACTGCATGGCGGACAAGTTCTGGTAGAGAGCGAGGTTGGCAAAGGGACAACATTTACCTGCCTTCTTCCTTGTTTGCTTGCCTAAAAATAAAACAATCGCCCGCAACCCTTGACGCCTTACCATTTCATATGCTATGTTCAAACTATCTCATAGTGTTTCTTACTGATGCAAAAAATCAGGAGTAAGAAACCACTGGATAGATGCTCGGTAGTGTAAGCGTTACTGAAAAGGAGACAGACTATGGGTATGCTACGGGTCATGTCCCAACGCGGTGATGACCGCCATGAATGGGACATACGAAAAGTTGAGATACTCGACCCAGAAGCGGTGGCCGCCGTCAAGGAAGCCGAACGTATCTTCAGCGAGCAGAGCGCACGCGGTGCGACTGCGTTTAAAGTGGAAGCTGGAAAACCTGTACAGCGTATTGACAAGTTTGATCGAACAGCCGAGCAGATTGTCATGGTTCCGCGTGTAGTGGGCGGATGAGGAGTAGGAGACAGCGATGTTAGAGACACTGAGTTTGTTTCTCGGTATCTGGCTGCTGTTTCTCCTGCTAGCAATCTATTATCTCTCGCAATCGCCGCAGGGCCGAGTTGGGCGTTTTCGCACTTCGGTCAATGAACACTATTCTGCCGAAAGCCGGGCAAAGGCACTATTACGAGAGATGCTGAGCGAGAATCAGTATCAACAACTCATCAAATTTGGCTACCTTGAGGTCGCGAGTCCTGCCATAGATAGCCGTGTCTACCGTATCCCTGGTTCTGGCGGACTAGTGAAGGTCTATGAAAAAGGTTGCGCGATTATGGAGCTGTGCTTACAACCTGCCGAGCCTCTCCCAGATGGCGATGTGATCGTGATGCACAAATTGATGATTGAGGCAAATGAAGAGGAGTACCTGCAAAAGGCTAACCACTTTGCGCCAGGCATCATTTCGCTCCGTTGCCAACATCTCTAACCACGTTCCCACAAATCATCAAGAGCAGCATACACACAGGGTCTCTTACAGTGTTAAGAGACCCTGTGTTTGTTCATCGGATAGTGTGTCTTTCCATAGTTGCTACGCTAAACTGAAACAGTATATGCTCTCGACGGGAACCGCGAAACGGGGTATAATCTGCTGAGATACGATGGAGAGAGAGCCTTTTCCCAAATTCATCCTAAAAGGCAGGTATCAGCTATGGAATGCCCATCCTGTAAAGCAGAGAATCGCCCTGGCGTTCGCTACTGTAGTAACTGTGGAAAGTTGCTCGCTGCATCAAGTAGCATGAATGCGACGGATCGTACCCTCGCTTCCCCACCTGCTACCTCGCGTTCGCTCACTCCTGGCGCCTCCCTTCAGGGAGGCCGCTACACGATCAAACGGGTGCTTGGTCAGGGTGGCATGGGTGCGGCTCTGCTCGCGACCGATTACCGTCTGGATAGCAAACTGGTCGTCATTAAAGAACTCCTTGCCGACCCCGCTACCCCTCAAGACGATGTGCGCAACTTCAGACGCGAAGTCTCTACCTTAGCCCACATCGACCATCCTTTAATTCCCAACGTCACCGACCATTTTCAGGAGGGCACACGCTACTTCATGGTGCAGGAGTATGTTGAGGGCGAAACTCTGGAAGAACACATGGAGCAGCTCCATCAAGCAATGCGCGAGCGCGATGTTTTGATCTATGCTTCCGAAGTGTTAGATATCCTCGACTATCTTTCGATGCAAACGCCGCCAATCGTGCATCGTGATATCAAGCCCGCTAATATCATCATCAGCACGAAGGATAAGCACGCCCACCTCGTCGATTTTGGCATTGCCCGTGCCGATATTACCCGTAACGCACAACGCAAACAAACCTCGGCCCTCGGCACACCCGGCTATGCTCCCCCAGAACAGTACCAGGGCAATGCCGATCCGCGTTCCGATCTCTATGCCCTGGCCGCTACACTCCACTATCTATTGACCAACCGCGACCCACGTAACCAGCCGCCCTTCATCTACCCACCCGTCCGCACGCTTAATCCACAACTTTCGCCAGAGCTTGAACACATTTTACAGCGCGCACTCATCAATGATATCCATCAACGCTACCAGAGCGCAGCCGAGATGAAACATGACATCGACATTATTTTGCAGCAACGCTATGGCATCTCAGGCACATTAAATCCTTTTACGCTGGGAGCTTCCGGCACACAAGCGGCTATACCACTACCAGCCGATGCACTTGTAACGATACCCAATGCCCCCATGCCTGCAACACCTCCGATCACACCGTTGCCCATGGCTCCCCTCTTCCAACCCTCGCCTAAGCCTAAACGCCGCAACGGCCTCTACGTCATCCTACTGTTACTTTTGTTGCTCTTATTACTCGGGGGCGTCGGCTATGGGGCATTTCTCTACTTTTTCTCTCACCACCCGCAAACTGGCAACAGCCATAGCAGTGGAATTGGTGTCACAAAGATTGGGAACGAATATATCGGCATCAGCGATGGCACAATTGCTCTTGATACCGCACGCATTGATGGCGCACTCAAACAGCAAGCAGCCACTGCCCTAAAACAGAGTAGCAGCAATGCAAGTACAGCCATCTCATTACTCAATCAGGCTATCGCGCAGGACTCGAGCGACGCTGAGGCGCACATCTACTTGGAAAATCTGCGCGTCATTGCTTCGGACAGTCCGTATGTGACAATGGTGGTCGCAACCATGCTTTCTGGCGACCCGGGCACAGTACAGGTGGGACGCGACGACCTGCAGGGAGCCTATGTCGCGCAAAAAGAGTTCAACGATGGCGCAAAACTCTATAACGGTGCGCAAGTACGCCTGCTGATTGCCAATAGTGGCAGTCAGACCGCCTATGCCACACAGGTCGCGCAACAAATGGTACAGCTTGCACAGTCAGACAAAACATTTGTTGGCGTAATGGGTTGGCCCTATAGCTCGCGTGCCATCCAGATTATCCGCACACTCAGTCAGGCCCATATTCCGTCAGTTTCTCCAACGGCATCCAGCGACGAGCTGAGCGGCATCTCACCATACTTCTTCCGCGTTGCACCCTCCAACAAGATTCAGGGCGTCGCGGGCGCGAAATATGCCGAGCAAGTTTTACATGCCCATAAAGTTGTGCTGTTTTTCGATCCTAGCGACCCCTATAGCCAGAGCCTTGCGCAAGATTTTTCCGCACAGTTCCAGAGTGATGGCAACCAGATCATTAAAACAGAACAATACACGGTGAACAAACCCGCAACCCTGCCATCGCTGCTTCAGGACGCTCTTCAGCAAAAACCCGATATGCTATACTTTTCAGGCTACGCTAACGATATCGGCACACTCTTAACCGATCTGCCTACAGGCACCATGCCAATCATGGGCGGCGATGCGCTCTATGAACTGGGCGGCTATTCGAGCAGCGCACGGGCGGGCTTCAGCCATCTGCACTTTACCGCTTTTGCCTACCCTGACGAGTGGGGCGTGCTGGGCTTGGCAGCCCACAGTCCCTCATTTTTTACATCCTATCCAGCCACCTTTGATCCCAACAGCTTGCACAAAGGCAGCCCTTACGGCTTCACACGCGCTGACAATGATGTCATTCTCGCCTACGATGCCATGACAGCCCTGCTACATGGCGTCAATCTCGCCATGACGCAGGCGAAGAAAACAAGCATCACGTCTGATGCCGTCCGCCAGGGACTCGCACAGCTAAACGGCAGCAACGCCTTTCAGGGCGTCAGCGGTCAGATTGCTTTCGGGGCCAACGGCGACCCGATTGACAAGTCGATTGTCATCCTGTATGTTGACCCTAACGGGTATATTAAGATGGAACCAACCATTGAAGGAACATTCCTGCTTGGTCCGTAAACATTTTCTGCGTTCTATCTTCTGTACCTATCACTGTAGCATCAATAACAACATTGGGGACTTTTTATGAAATGTCCAGTTTGCGGCACCACCAACGCTCCCGGTGAGAGCTTCTGTAGTAACTGTGGAGCGTATCTTGACCCGAATGCAGGCAACCAGACGATGGTTAGCAATGCTGGCATCCCTGCTCCGGCCACAGGAAATAGCACGATATCATCCACCCTCACGGGCAGTGGTGGGCGCGGCACTTCCAGCACGCTCTCACCTAACTCGCGCCTGCAAAACGGTCGCTACGTGATCGAGAAGATTCTCGGTCAGGGTGGCATGGGAGCGGCCCTGCTCGCCCGCGATAGCCGCGTCTCGAACAAACGAGTCGTTATTAAAGAACTGATCTCCGACAATACCGACCCAACTAAACGCCAGGAGGATGTACGCAACTTCGAGCGCGAGGTTGAGACGCTTGCCGCCATCGACCACCCTCTTGTGCCAAACGTGACGGATAGTTTTCAAGAGGGCACGCGCTACTTCATGGTCCAGGAATACGTCGAGGGCGAGAACCTGGAGAACCGCATGGAGCGCGTGCAACAGCCGATGCCCGAACGCGAAGCCTTGGCCTATACCTCACAGATGCTCGATGTGCTTGACTATCTGGGACAGCAAAGTCCCCCGATTGTGCATCGCGATATCAAGCCCGCCAATATCATTATTGGTGCGAAAGATAAACGCGCACATCTTGTCGATTTTGGCATTGCCCGTGCTGATGTGGCACGCAACAGCAAACGCAAACAGACCTCGGCCCTCGGCACACCCGGCTACGCTCCCCCAGAGCAGTATCAGGGCAATGCTGATATGCGCTCCGACCTCTATGCCCTGGCGGCCACTCTCCACCATATTCTGACCAATCGTGACCCGCGCAACTATCCGCCCTTCACCTATCCAGCGGCACGCACGCTCA
>DAICZM010000243.1 GCA_027311145.1 Ktedonobacterales bacterium | reverse complement strand
TCCTCAAACAGCGGGGGCCAACCCCATTGGCGCGTCTGGCCAATCGTCTGAGCGAAACGGACCTGACACGAGAAGCGGTTCGAGAACATCTCGGCTATTTGCGCAAGCGTCTTCCCTTGATGCAGTATCCCCTCTTTCGACGTGCTGGCTGGCCGATTTGCTCCGGGATGGTGGAGAGTGCGAACAAGCTCGTCGTCGAAGCACGTCTCAAAGGGACGGGGATGCACTGGGAGCGCAAAAATGTGAATCCCATGCTTGCCTTGCGCAACGGGGTCTGTAATGAGCGGTGGCAAGAAACGTGGCAGACCGCAAGTCAGTACAGTCTGGATCAGCTCGTCCAACGTCGCCGCCAGCGAACAGTCCAACGACAAAAAACCAACCAAGAAGCTCTCAAGCAAGAACCCGTTGAAGGAGCACTCCCAACGACTTCTCCTCCTGCACCGCTTTTCCCTCCCGAGCCTCCCGCCATGATTCCTGGCACCTCACGACCGTCCAAGCATCACCCCTGGAAACGTATTCCCGCTTGTACTCCTAAACAGTTTGCAAAAAGGTGAGTCGCACCCCTGGTCGGTGCAGTCGTTGGCGAGTTCCTCGGCTCTACCGAGGGTCTAGGCCTGCTGATCCAGAACGCGCAAAGTACCTTTAGTGCCAACGGTGTCTTCGCTGCTATGGCGATCCTGGCCGTGGTTGCCTTACTGTCGGAGTTGCTCATTACCCGTCTGGAAAACAGCCTGATTAGCTGGCGGCCCAATACGGTCAATGATGTTGCTCTTTAACAGAGGCGAAAGCAAGCAGCCGTGCTGTTTGCTAATGGTGAAATGTCACCCGGTCAACGGGATTGGGTGACGACAGTATTTGTTACATCTATGGCTCTCTTAAGAGAGAAAGGAGCGGCAAATGAAATCGTCGAATCGACAGCTTTGCCTGATGATTGGCCTTGTCTTACTGCTCATTTTGAGTGCGTGCGGTAGCAATAGTACCGGAACAACCTCCAGTAGTAACGGACCTATCCCGCTCAAGATCATGGTGGGTGGACTCAGCAAGCAGATTTATCTGCCGAACATGCTCACTCAGCGACTGGGCTACTTCTCCCAGGAGGGACTCAACGTCACGCTAATCGACGAGGCATCCGGCCAGTCCTCTGAGAACGAGGTGTTGGCAGGCCAGGTTGAAGCCGGTTCAGGTTCGTACAACCATACCATCGAGCTGCAAGCGGCAGGTAAACAGATGGAGTGCGTTGTGCAACTGGGCATTGCCCCTGGAGAAGCCGAAATGATTTCTACCAAAGTTGCCAGTCAGATTCACTCGGTGGCCGACCTCAAAGGCAAGAGTCTGGGCGTCACCGAACTGGGTTCTGGTACTCAGACGCTGACTACAGTGCTGCTGCATAACGTCGGCGTCACGCCTGACCAGGTGCATTTCATTCCGGTAGGTGCTGGAGCAACCTTTATTGCTGCCATGCAACAGGGCAAAATTGACGGTGGTATGACCACCGAACCCACTATCTCACAGGTGATCTCACAAGGTATTGGCAAAGTTCTAGTTGATCTGCGCGATCCCCAAACCACGCAGGCGGGTCTGGGTGGCCCCTATCCCTTCATTTGTGTTTTTATGAATAACGCCTATGTCAACAGTCATCAGGCTGTTGTGCAGAAGCTGGTCAATGCCTACGTCAAAACTTTGAAATGGATGCACAGCCATACGGCGGCGCAAGTTGCCGACATGATGCCTTCCGACTACTATGCGGGCAACAAAACCCTCTATGTGCAGGCATTACAAAACCAGTTAGCTATATTTAGTCCTGATGGTAATATGCCTGCTGGTGGACCCCAGTTCGTACTTACCACCGAGCAGGAAACTAACACCAGCGTGCAGGGCAAACAGATTGATCTGAACGCTACCTACACCAACCAGTTCACTAATAGCGTGAGCTAAGGACAACTGGTTAGCGGATATCCAGAGGGCGCGATTTCAACGCGGCTCTCTGGATATCCTGCTGGTTTCCTGCAACAGCATAATCGGTCCGATGATCACCAGGATTACGTTCTAAACAGTAGCTCTTACGGCAATCTCTAGTGATATAATGTGCATAGCCATTTGGTGGGCTTATTGAGGAATGCTGAAATGCAACATTTTGTACGTCGCTCTCTGCTAATGCAACTTTTTGGCGTCTACCTGCTCTTCGTCATCATCGTGCTGGCTGGTGGAGCGGGTGTCAATGCTGCGATTGAGCAGCGTTTGAGCAACGACGTGCAGGCTTCAGATCAAGCGTTGGCGCAGGAGATTGCGCTCGAAGCTAGCCTTCAATTGAAAGATGCCGAACATTCGCTTATCGCCCTCAGCAAACTTACATTACAAGACAGTACACCCAGTACTATAGAGAACATGTTTCGTGTTTATCAGAACGCTCGTCCCGGCGTGGATTACGTCTACTGGCTCGACCCACTCGGCATTGTGCGTGTCTCCTGGCCGCAGTCAGGCAATGGGGGCTTGGGATCGGAATTCGAGCCGCCTGAAATTGTCGTGCAGGCACTTACTGCGACAGGGCCGGTCTTCGATGTGGGTGTTGCGGCGGAAATAACCTTCAATCCTGGCGTCATCATCGCCGATCCTGTGCGGGCTGCAGATGGGAAACTGGTCGGCATTGTTGCCGTTAATCTCTCACTTGACGAACTGAGCGAACCGTTGAAGACAGTTATTCAGGCACAGCAACGCCAGGATCGGCACTTGATGATCAGTATCATCGACGCTCGCGGCGAACTCATAGCGACACCCAATCACCAGGATATCTTATTACCTGTCCTGAATGTGTTACCAGGAGCCAATCAGGCACTGCAAAACCATCCTGTTTCAGAGATTGGTATAGGCAACGACGGACAAGAATGGCTCTTCAGCTCTGTGCCCGTGCCTGATGCGGGCTGGGCTGTCGTCGTACAACGCCCCACTAGTGAGGCGCTGGCCGTCGTCACACAGTTCCATCTCTGGCTGCTAGCCGTTGTGCTTATCTTTGCTTTCGGCGGCTTGCTGTTCTGGCTTATCCTGCTGAGCAGGGTGATTCGCCCTCTGCACAGCCTCGCCAGCCAGCATCAGGCACTCCCTGCCTCAGCGCGAGCGATTT
Organism: Ktedonobacterales bacterium; assembly: GCA_027311145.1. Taxonomy (GTDB): domain Bacteria; phylum Chloroflexota; class Ktedonobacteria; order Ktedonobacterales; family Ktedonobacteraceae; genus DTNP01. Next base: position 4,028 of record DAICZM010000243.1, on the reverse strand, counting down.
CTACGGAGACAACCCTGCTGGCCGGACGCTCCGATGAGGTTGGAGACCTTGCCCGCTCACTTGTGCGCCTGGAACGCGACGGGCTGGAAAAACTCGGTGAGTTGCGCACGCTGCTAGAAACATCGAATGCTGTGGTCGGCTCACTGGAGCCTCAGGCCGTGGTACGCAAGATCATCCACGAGGTACAGCGGCTGGTAGACGTGCAGGCTGCTGCTGTACTCCTGCCTAACGAGCAAGGTGTGCTGCACGTACTCGTCAGCGAGGGACACGGAGAATACTACGATCAGGCCCTTTCCCTCGCTCATGAGAACGTGAGTTCATCGGCTGTGCAGGCACTGAAGTCAGGGCAGCCAGTGCAGAAATTGCTCGTCCCCGATCAATCTTTGTTTTCTTATGAGGAAGGATTCCGCTCGGTGCTAGCCATACCCATTATCAGTCGCCATGCTGGTAGTGTCGTTTTGCTCGTGCATCGGAGTGAGCCGCGGCTCTTTGAGCCGAACGAGATTGACTTGCTGCTGACGTTCGCGAACTACGCTACACTAGCCTGGGAACATGCCGTACTCTATGAGCGCAGCGACGAGCGGCTACACGAGGTGGCGCGCGAGAATGAGCAACTTTACCGACAGGCATCAGAGGAGAAGCAGAAGTTAGAGGCCATCATGGGCAGCATGAGCGATGGGCTGGTACTGACAGGCATCGACGGCACTGTGCTTTATGCCAATCAAGGGGCTAGCATCCTCGCTGCTCTGCCCATAGAAGCTCTCGAACGCCATTCCATCAGTGTACTCTATGCGGCTCTGTGCGAACAGGCGAGAGACGCTGCTACGTGCCAGCGTGAGTTGGCACGGGTTGGAAGCTCGGACTTGGTGGTTGAAATCAAGCGGGCTGATCGCCGCCTGATTATCCACTTGCGCCTGTTCGATGTGAATGACGAGGCTGGACAACCCATTGGACGTGGTTTGCTGCTACGCGATATCACACGGGAGCGCGAGCTTGATGAGTTCAAGACGACGCTGCTGGCTGCCGTCGGCCATGAAGTACGCACGCCCCTTTCCGCCATCAAAGGCTATGTCTCGACGCTGCTCCAGGAAGATGTCACGTGGTCGCTGGTCGACCAGCGTTTCTTTCTGGAAACCATCAGCGGGGAAGCTGATCGCTTGGCGCAGCTTGTCAGCAATTTGCTCGACCTCTCGCGCCAGGAAGCTGGGCTACTCCTGCTCAATCGCTTTCCCATGAAGGTACAGGAGCTGCTGATGAAGATCATCGAACGCTTGCATCTGTCAGAGGCGATGCTCGAGCTGCACATCTCTAACGGCTTGCCTCTCGTTGATGTGGATAGTGCGCGCATCGAGATCGTGCTTCACAATTTGATGACCAATGCCTTGACGTATGGTGAAGGCAAGGTAAGCATCAGCGTCGAACAGCAAGGCGGCACGATTGTCATCTCTGTCGCATATAACGGGCCGGGCATCGCCCCAGACGAACTGCCATATGTCTTCGAGCGTTTCTACCGCGCGCAGTATGGTCGCCAGCACTATTCGGGTGGTACGGGCCTCGGACTAAGCATCTGTAAAGCCTTTATTGAGGCGCATGGAGGCAGCATCTGGGTCGAGAGCAATGGGCAAGGCACAACGTTCTCGTTTTCCTTGCCGCTTGCCTCTCCTGCTACTCCTGCCATAACCATGAAACTGGCGACTACGGAGGTCTCAAAAGCATAGAGGGAACAAGGAGGTTCGTATGACGATGAAGGCAAAGCGCATTCTGCTCGCCGAAGATGAAGTGGCACTACGCGACTTCATCAGCCGTAACCTGCGCGTGCGCGGCTTTGAGGTGCTGGAAGCGAGCAATGGGCTGGAAGCGATGGCCTTGTGGGAGGGGGAAAATCCCCATCTGTTGATTCTGGATATCATGATGCCACGTATGGATGGTCTGGCAGTTTGCCAACGGGTGCGGGAGCAGTCTGCTGTGCCAATCATCGTCTTGACCGCCCTGGATGCTGAAAGCGACAAAGTGGCAGCTCTGGATTTGGGAGCAGACGATTACCTGACCAAGCCGTTTGGGGTGGAAGAGCTACTGGCCCGGGTACGTGCTGTACTGCGCCGGACGCAAGGAGAGGCCGTATCGCCCGCAAGTGGCGTCAAACGCTTTGGCGACCTTGAGATTGACCTTGCTGGTCATATCGTGCGCCTGCATGGGGGAGCGGTGCGCTTGTCCCCCATTGAGTTCTCCCTTTTGGAGCAACTGGTCACGCATGCAGGCAAGGTGATCTCTCATCGCATGCTCCTCCAGCGTATCTGGGGTCCTGAATATGGCGGAGAGGCCGAGTATTTGCGGGTCTATATCAATCGCTTGCGCCAGAAACTGGAGTCTGATCCTTCCCATCCACGATATTTGCTGACAGAGCCGGGCGTTGGTTATCGTTTTGTTGCGTTGGGAATAGAGTAAGCAAGTAAGCATGGCATTCGTCGGTGTCCAACAGGAATCCCTTCTCTTGGACACGACGATGACATTGTGTTCTTATAACTTTCTCTCCGTCACTTCTCCATCAACGGTAATGGTCGCTCTATCATAGTAAAACGAACATTTACATATTGTTTATGCTGAGTGCGACCATATTTATGCATCGTTTATCCCCTTGCGACTACCCTTTCAGAAAGGCCACACAGAACAATCACTCGAGGCTACAGGCTTCGGTCGGAAGGAATTATATGATACAATGACAGTACATTCTGAATCAACAGCAGCCTGGCTGCTCGTCGACAATCATCCCAACGCCCTGGGTACGGTCGGCTTTATGCGCCGCGACTACGTGAACTTTGGCTTTGACCAAGCTGACGTGCTACTCTGCGTCAGCTACGAGCTACAGGAGTTCTCACCCGCCCAGATCAACCCTACAGGAGACAAGCAGATCATTCACATTCATACGATTCCGGCAGAAGTCGATGACCATTACACGCTCGCAGTCGGCATTGAAGGCAATATTGCCCTTACGCTCGACGCACTGGCACAACAACTCACGCCAAAATCTGGCCTTCTGGCAATTGGGCAGAAAATCCGTGCGGTCCTCCAGGAGGAACGGGAGAACATGCGCTTAACCGACAAATTAGGCAAACTGACAGAATCAATTTGAAGAAGTATTTTCAACTCCATTTGCGAAATAGACAAGATATTGGGAGGAACCTCATGGAGATACCGAGTTACGTTACCAATATAAAATTGCGAAATTGGGTCGAAGAGATGGTGGCCTTGTGCAAACCTGAGTGGGTTCATTGGTGCGATGGCTCACAAGAGGAGTATAATCTCCTCTGTGAAGAGATGGTCGAATGTAGTACCCTCATCCGCCTGAATCCAGAGAAGCGCCCCAATAGTTTTCTGGCACGCTCGGATCCGAGCGATGTCGCCCGTGTCGAAGACCGTACATTTATCTGCTCTCTGAACAAGCATAATGCAGGTCCGACGAACAATTGGATGCACCCCAGGGAGATGAAGGACATCCTGGGCCACTTGTTCGATGGCTGTATGCGTGGGCGCACGATGTATGTGATCCCATTCAGCATGGGACCACTCGGCTCACCGATTGCCCATATCGGCGTGGAACTGAGTGACTCCCCCTATGTGGCCGTCAGTATGCGCATTATGACCCGCATGGGCAGTGACGTATACGACGTGCTGGGGGAAGATGGAGATTTTGTTCCGTGCATGCACTCGGTCGGCATGCCGCTTGAAGCCGGCCAAAAGGACGTCCCGTGGCCATGCAACAAGGAGAGCAAGTACATTGTCCATTTCCCGGAGGAGCGCGCGATCTGGTCCTACGGTTCAGGATACGGTGGCAACGCACTGTTGGGCAAGAAGTGCTTTGCGCTACGCATCGCCTCTGTGCTTGCACAAGATGAGGGCTGGCTGGCCGAGCATATGCTCATTCTTGGTGTCGAGGACCCGGAGGGAGAGAAAACCTACGTAGCGGCTGCCTTTCCCAGTGCGTGTGGCAAAACCAACTTTGCTATGCTGATCCCGCCTGCGGTATTTCA
>DAICZM010000242.1 GCA_027311145.1 Ktedonobacterales bacterium | reverse complement strand
CTGCTTGGCCGCTTTCAACTCACGCCCCCCCACTTTACCACGCAAATAGCCTGCCTCCTGCACCTCCGCTTTGACCAACACCATCTCTTGCGGAGTCTCCGCCAATGTCAGGTCAGCCAGCAATTGCTCAACCGTTGCTAACTCAACAGCATTTTGCTCAATTTGCTCCGGCACAAGGGCAGCAGCACGTCGCAATTTATGATACTTGTTAAAAAGGCGATTCGCATTCCCTACTGCGTCAAAACGCGGATCAAGTGCTATCGTCACCTGCTGTTCATTCTGCTCCAGCCCTTCAAAAAAGTTCTGCAGCGTCACACGACTCTGCCCTTGCACAATCTCATGCTGATAAGCCAGTAACAAATCACCTTGCAAACGATAGATACGCGCCTGCTCAATAACGGCTAGCTCTTCTTGCAGCAGCTCCGCCTTACGCTTACACCGCTCTACATGCATCTGTAGCACTTTACGCATCGGCGCACGCAGACTATTCAACGCATCATGCCACTCTGTGCGCGCATAGTAATCATCGAGCAACATATTGACCGAAACCTGAGCACGCACACGCACATGCTCTCCATGCACATACTGCTCAAGGACATAAACCGCAAAGGCCACAGGCACGCTCTGCTTACCCACTGTCTCTAAACGCTCAACTAACTGTGGCTGCCATCGCCGCGTATCGTAAAGCGCACTCAGTTCTCGCACATTCCAGGCCAACTCTTCCCACAGACGCTCTTCAGCCAGTTTTGCCTGCTCACCCGTCATCTCAGCATCCTGCGTGGCCCGATAGACAGCCTCACGTGCCAGTAATGGGCTAAAGCCCAACAGATGTTTGGTCAGCACTTGCCAGAGTTTCGTCTGCTCAGTTGCGCGTTTACGCCCCTTGCCTGTCCCTGGCGATGCCGCTTCAACTGGAACGCTTTCGTCATGCAGACAGAGAGAGAGTTGCATCGCCGTGATGGTTGTTGGCTCAAGACGGGGCAGCATTTGGCCCGCAAAGAGACGTTGCTGGGGAGGCGGGGGCACATAGGGCACACCCGCAGCAATCACACGATAGCGATTGATATCCGCTCCTACGCGCTTAAGACTGCCCAGAATCACACCATGCTCATCACATAAAATAATATTGCTTACACGCCCCATGATCTCAATCAGCAAACGAAAATGCGTGCGCTCCTCGTTCTCTGCACTACTCCGATAACCAGCCACTAGCTCGATAACACGCTCCCAACGCGGCTGTACAACCTCCTCAATACGCGCACCTTCCAGATGTTTCCGCAATAGCATCACAAATGGCGGGGGTTCACTGACAATCTTCGTCGGTTTGAGGGCCGTGAGATGCGCACGCGCCAACTGAGGATGCGCCGAGAGATAGAGCCAGCGATTCTGGCCACCCTGCCCACCACGCGCAGGCGCATAGCATTGTAAAGCAATAGCATGCTCAGTTGGCTGAATAATTGTATCAATGCGCGCCCCCATCAACAGTTTTTGCCACTCATCAACGACCGCCGCTAGCGTCATTGCATCTACATGCATACATTCACCTCTTTCAACCTTCTTTTCACAAACAGCGTATCACAGTATAGCCATCAATAGCGCAATTGCACCCTCATCATCATGCCATCTCTTACCAGAAGCTTCTACGCATGTTGTACAATAGAAGTAGATAAAACAGACCTTCTCTGTTCCCAACACAGCGTAAAGATGCGACTGGTTGTACCTTTTGTCTCAGATACACCCCGTCCTGCAAACAGAGGCTGTACAACAATAAGATCGCATCCTACTATCTCTTGGCAAGAACAGTATACCAGAGGGTCGCCAATTCGTACATTCATTCCAATCATTAGCAAACAATCAGGGAAAAATGCATGCAGATTGAGACGGAGCAGCATGTGCTTGAGCAGAATGCCTCACCAGCACCCCCGCCTAGCCAGGGACTCCTTTTTGTCCTCTCAGCACCATCAGGGACAGGCAAAGATTCAGTAATCCAAGCTCTTCAAGCACAAGGATCACGTTTCTATGTCGTCGCCTCTGTCACGACACGCGCAATGCGCCCCGGTGAGAGCGAAGGCAATCCCTATCATTTCATCACGACAGCACACTTTGAGAAGATGATTGAACACGATGAGCTGCTAGAATATGCACTTGTCCATGGCCATTGGTATGGGCAACCTCTACAGCCGATCAGAGAGAATTTACAAGGCGGACGTGATGTATTGCTCAAAATTGATGTACAGGGGGCTGCGACAGTTCGTAAAAAATTACCCGGTGCTATTTTTATTTTCTTGGTCCCCGGTTCGCTTGAAGAACTGGTGTGGCGTCTGACTGCCCGTCAGACAGAAACGGAGGAAGAACGACAACGCCGTTTGAATGATGCTCGTCTAGAATTGGCCCAGCGAGACCACTACGACTATGTCATTGTCAACCGTCAAAATCATCTCGACGAAGCTGTCGAATGTCTGCGCGCCATTATGCAAGCAGAACACTGTCGCACATCTCCCCGCCTTGTCACATTGTAAATACACACAATCATTAGAGGAGGAAACATGCAGGAAGAACGTTTTGAGCGATCTGGCACCAAGGAACGCAACCTGGCAATCGAACTGGTCCGCGTCACAGAAGCAGCCGCCCTCAGCGCGGGACGCTGGATGGGTAAGGGCAACAAAGAAATGGTCGATCAGGCCGCTGTTGATGCCATGCGTTCCGCACTCGACGGCGTCGACATGGACGGCGTTGTGGTAATCGGCGAAGGCGAGAAAGACGAAGCCCCTATGCTCTACGTTGGCGAGCGCATTGGCAATGGCACGCAGCCCGAAGTCGATGTTGCCGTTGATCCCGTCGATGGCACACGCCTCCTCTCACTCGGTATCGGTGGCGCACTGGCTGTAGTCGCTATTGCCGAACGTGGCTCAATGTATGCCGCCCCTCCCGGCGTCTTCTACATGGAGAAAATTGCGGTTGGTCCCGCCTTCAAACATGTGGTTGATATCAATGCCCCTATCGCTGTCAACCTCGACCGCATTGCACGTGTACGCGATGCCCATATCGATGACCTCACCGTTGTCTTGCTCGACCGCCCACGCCATCAGGAAACCATCCGCCAAATTCGTGAGGCAGGCGCACGCATTCGCCTGATTACCGACGGCGACGTTTCAGCCGCCATTCAAGCCGCCATGGAAGACTATAGCGGCATCGATCTCCTCATGGGCATCGGTGGCGCACCAGAAGCCGTACTGGCCGCCGCCGCTATCAAATGTGTAGGCGGCGAGATTCTGTGCAAGGTCTGGCCACGCAACGAACAGGAACGCGAGCAATTTAAAGCCGACGGTATTGATCTCAATCAGGTGTTTCGCGCCGATGATCTGGTCAAAAGCAATGATATCTCCTTTGCCGCCACCGGCATCACCAGTGGCGAGCTGCTCGATGGCGTCCAATACTTTGGGTGGGGCGCGCGCACATCCTCGGTCATGATGCGCTCTCGCTCCGGCACAGTTCGCTACATTCAAGCTCGCCATCGCTGGCGCAAAGGCGTGCATTAAGACCATCTATCTCACACAATACGCACACAAACACCATAAATAGCCTGCATATCAATTGACTTGCAGAATACTGTGTGCTACACTTTGACCGTATTATTCAATGTGAATTGGCTTCTCAGGCCCGTTCACGTTTTTTTATTGGTCGCTATGTGCTATACTTCTCAACTTTTCTGTTGTTTCGTTAGTCGGCGGGTTCCTCATCGCTCTCGAATAGGTCTTCCTGGGTAGCATGCTGCTTGGTAATTCGCTGTGCCTGTTTGAATGTGCCGTATTGTGGGGGCATTTTCACCTTTACTTTTTTCAGCAGGTCGTTAATGGTCATGATCTGAATGATGGGATAGTCTTCGTTCCATCCTGGGGAATGGTAGTAGCCTGCGCTCACTGCTTCTCTGGTCATGTCTTTGGATGGTTCCTCTAACGTGATAAAGACGCCCATCGCTGCTCCTTCACGTTTGATAGTTCCAACCAGGTCGCGGATATCTCCTGATTTGACGTGACCAGATTTGACCTGCACGATCACGCGCTTGGGCTTGCCGGTGTGGTCATCAATGAAAGGGATAATACCATCTATGCCTTTGTCACTGCCTTTTTTCCCGACTTTGCTCCCTTCCTGCGCTCCTAATGGTTTGGCTTTGACCAGTGATAAGGCCCACCATTGGAATTGATAGCGGTCCAGTTGTGCAAGATGTTTTGCTCCGTTGAGGTCTTCTGGCTCTCCAATAACGTTGAACAGAATGCCTGGGAACATGGCTTCAAGGCGATATTTCTGCAAGGCGATACTCAGATGAGTGATGTCAATGCCTATCCACTTGCGGTCAAGTTTCTGTGCTGCGGCGATAGCGGTCCCACATCCACAAAACGGGTCAAGAATGAAATCTCCTGGGTTGCTGCTAACATTAATGATACGCTCTAATAATGCAAGTGGCTTTTGAGTTGGGTAGCCTAGTAGTTCTTTTGATTGGGATTGGACAGGTGGAATATCTATCCAAGTATCTCCAATAGGGTTGCCTTCCTGCTCATCTAGATAGCGTTTTAGACGTGGTACTGCTCCTGGGTGACTCTGTATGATGAGTCCTTTGTCATAAGCCTCTTGCATGCGTTCTTTTGTCCATCTCCACACACGTGTTATGCCTAAAAATTCATAGGTGAGATTGGGTCTATCTTTGTTAGGATTGGTAATATCGCCTAATGTATAACGTCGTCCTGTTTCAGGTTCTACATACTTATAGAAGCTTTCAATGTATTCAGGGTCATGCGGTGTATATTGTGGGTTCCATGTAAAAATGTCTGATTTTGTATAGCGTAAGATTATATCGTGATTTGTAGCAAAACGAGTAAAAGCAAGTCCTTTCGCATTTGTTCGCTGCCAAACAATTTCATTACGGAAGTTTTCTGCTCCGAATATGGTGTCAAGAATGATTTTGAGATAATGGCTAGCCGTAGGGTCACAATGTAAATAAATGCTGCCAGTGGGTTTGAGAACACGGTGTAATTCAATAAGACGGGCTGCCATCATTACAAGATAGGCCATCATTTGATTAGGGCCTATAAAATCATGCATAGCTCCGATCATACGAGAGATATGGTCTGGTGATTGGGTCGCAAGAGCGTGATAGGTTTCCTCGGCCTTGTGGTCCCAGTGCCATGTATCTTCAAAGGCGGTAATCTGCGCTTCACTCTCGCTGCCGCTTTCGTCTTTGAACAGCACATTATAGCTGCGATTAGAGTTAAACGGTGGGTCAAGGTAGATCAGGTCAACGCTTTCATCTGGCACATGGTCGCGTAACATTTTCAGATTGTCGCCATAGAAAAGTGTGTTTTGAGTGATGGGCTTTGGTGACATTGCCGTGTTCCTCCCTCTCGATATGCCATATGTCTGTTGAGCTGCGCCTTATCATAACATAAGATAAGCCCTGGTAGCTATAGAGAACTGCCAGGGCTATTATATCGTTTAAATGCTGGTAAAAAGCTATCTCTGTCTTAGTGCTTCGTTGAGGTCTTTTAGGCTTTGATGGCTTGCCAGTGATGTAACACTGAGTCGATCATACATTCTCTGGACACGGGATATATGTCGCTTTGACTCATAGCCTCTTGCAAGCTCTAACCCTTTGAGCGCATATTTTACGCCTTCGTCCACTGCTCCTGTATAAGAAAATGCCTGCGCTTTTAAGATGGTGAGTACGCCAAGATCACGCATTGGGCGGAATGGCTTTAGTCGTTCTGACTCTTTATATATCTCTATAGCCTTTTCTGGTTCCCATAGCAAGGTATGTCCCTGAGCACGTTCCTGTATCACATCGACCAGATTGAATTGATTGCTCGTGGCGTCTAATCCTGGTTGAAGGTTTGTAGCTGCTTCTTGGGCATTGTCGATTGCTTCCAAGAAAAGCGGTTTGTATCCGTACTCGGCATAGGTACGAGCGAGAATTTGCCAGAGTAAACCCCTTGTGGATAGGCTGCCTGCATCGGCATAGGGAATAGCTGCTTTCAAGCATCGTATAGCTAGCTCATAACGGCCTTTTCTTCTGAGAATATCTCCTTGATGCAGCATGGCAAGGGCGATAATATCAGGGTTTTTTAGCTCTTCCCCTAATTGATGCATCTCATGAAAATGCCCGTTAGCTGCCGTATAATTTAACTTGTCGAATGCTATTTTCCCTTGCATCTCGTGACAATAGGCAAGCAATTCTAAGGCTGGCTTTAAAAGTATCCCTCGGCGGTTTGTGATCGCGTCTTCTAACTTTGTCGTGATGCGCGTAAGATTGTCGATAACAGATGTGTCGTTGTTGCCATACCACACAAGCCATGATAGTTTTACTGTGGTTTGGGCGGGTTCTAAGATTGCCTGTAATAATACATCATCTGCCTCTTGCAGTTTCTCTGCGATAATTTTCTGATGGGGAATGCTCTTTCCGATGGCTTCTAATCGCTCGTAAGGTATCTCTAAAATGTCTGCCAGACGGATAACCTGATCTATGCGGTCAAGTTTGCGGCTTCCGCTCTCAATTTGTGAAACATATTCGCGTGTGTAGCCCCACTTTGCTGCTAGCCGTTCCTGCGTCCACCCTCTTTGCTCACGGTAGGCTCGTACCAGTTTTCCAAAAGTATTTTTGCTCACTTCAAGTGAATGATTTTTAGACTTAGGCATATACTCCTCCGTTGGGAAGTCTCTACGTATTGGCTCCTTTTTCTAGTCTAACATTGTTTTGACAATTCTTGAGTAACACTGTGTTACGTGCGATTGTAACAAATTGCTCCACTTTAAAGCTGAATTTTTCAGTATTATCAATATAGAACAGATGACTAATTAACGGTGGATTTCTTGCGTGGTCCCTTTGGTCCTGATTTTCGGGGCATGGCAAGAAATCGCTCTAGAGAGTCGGTATAGATAAGCCATTCACGGCCTAACTGAATGCCTTCTAGAGTGCCACTTCTTAGTAAGTGAGTTATGTAGACCTTACTCAGGTGAGAGCGTTCCTCTGCCTGGGGTGTGGTCAAACACTCACGGTCGGTATCGAGGTCTTTTAGACGCATATAATAGCCTCTCGATGCTGATTGTCAAAACTTATTATAACATACCAGACGCTTGATTTTTTAAAGTTTTATATGTTATAATAA
>DAICZM010000241.1 GCA_027311145.1 Ktedonobacterales bacterium | reverse complement strand
CTGCAGGAGTGGAGTGTGGAGATGACGGAGCGCGTACTACGCGAGGCCCGCGTCTATTTGAAACGGCAGAAACGCCAGCAGCTTAGTAAAACAGTGCACGATAGGCGTGGTGAAGAATATCCTGTTGCATGGCGTGCTATAGAAGGGTTGGATGCCTCGATACGTTTGCAAATTCAGCATAATCCTGATCTTCAGCATCGTCCAGATGCTCCACATGCACAATCAGCCTATTTGATACGTTTTGTGCCACAGCGTTTTCAGGAAGCTCTCAAGCAATTATTGCTTGACGATGAGCGTTTGCTAGCTTTTGTTGAGCGTCCATTGCTGCAACAGCATAGTGGGTGGTTTGGGTCACGGCATAAGCATATGACAGAGGGCTTATTGCTCGTGACGGATCAGCAAATATTGTGGCTACGTGATTTTTCGACGCCTAGTAAAACATTGATTGAGGGAGGCTATATTGCCCAAAGTTTTCCTTTAGAACATGTGCAACATTGTCTATTTGTGCCAGCAGGAGAAAGAGTTGAGGCGGATATACCGTTGATACCTGCACAATCAATATATCATCGTATGCTTTTTGAGATCAGCAGTCAGTGTGGATGTGAACATATTGCCTTTGAATTTCCCACACAGCCAACATATCAGCAGGCCCTAGCGTCGATTACTGTGCTGCTGGCTGCATTCCAATCGTATCCGAGCAGTTGTGAAGATCGTCGTTTGCGTCAATTGCCGATGGTTGAGGCGTGGATGCCAGGTGGAGATGATAGACAACGATTGGCCGGGTTAGGTGGTATCGTGCCAGTTGCACAACATCAGCTATTGGAACAGGCATTGAACGAGACGATTAATGTCACGCAAGAAGAAGTGCTTGTATCAACAGTTATGCCTGCACTTGAAGATTTTCATAGTCCGCCACGTCTGATGGCCCTGACACGTACTGCACTGTTAATTTTTGAATACCCACAGAATTTCTCACCAAAAATAGCTATTCAGACACAGCGTTATGCATTGCAAACGCTATCTTCGGTCCAACTGTGTTATTCGTTGTTTGGTTCTAGTCTGAGTATTACACGTCCCCAGATGGCTGTGTCGCCATATACACTCGTGATCCCGTTTCACAGTCCAGCCATTGCTTGGTTTCTTCCATTGTTTATTCGTCTCAGGATGCTATTGCGTTTAGTGTAAGAAGTTGTTGAATGAAAATTGACAAGTCTCGTGTGTTGCGTTGGTCATATTGTCTAAAAGCATGCGGTGAGAAGGGTGTTGTTCAGGCATACCATCTGTTATACTGTGTATAGCCCCATTTACACACGATCAAGATTATCGTGGATGGTAGCCTAACAAACGTTAGTTAGGCCAGACAATTGGCTTGTGTGTAGAAAAACCGAAGTATATAGAGTAGTGTGCAACAAGAAGGATGGTTTGTCTGAGATGGTGGAATACTACGTTTCGACATTGCGCGTGCGCCTGAGTGCAAAGGACGCGCATTATGGAGGGAATCTGGTCAATGGTGCGTATATGCTGTCGCTCTTTGGTGATATTGCGACGGAGCTAGCAATTCTCTGTGATGGTGACGAGGGATTGCTGGTTGGTTATGAGAGTATCGAATTTTTGGCCCCGCTCTATGCGGGTGATTTTGTGGAAGCGACTGGGCGTATTACCAAAATAGGGCGATCAGCGCGGCGTATAGAATTTGAGGCGCGTAAAGTGATTGCTGTGCGTCGTGATATTAGTGATTCTGCGGCTGATGCGCTTCCTGAGCCGTTGTTGATAGGAAGAGCGATAGGAACAACCGTGGTGAAGCGTGAACAGCAGCGTAAAGAGCATCCAGGAGTACAAGGATCAGGTGGAGAAAGCTCCCTGCATGATCTGTGATAAGAGGGAGCCGCGCTAAAGTGTTTGAACCATGTGGAGTGTTAAGCACCCCAAGGGTGAAGACCGGGTTGGAGAGGGGCGGGTTTATCACAGGTACTACTTAATTCGATGTGGCGACCCTCTTGCGAAGATTCGTGGATAGTCTGCATGATGTCGAGTACATGGAATGCCATTGCGCCACTGGCACGATGTGGAGTGCCGGAGCGCATGGCATATGCCATATCGGCCAAGCCGATGCCGCGCGAATTTTTGGTATAGTCATGAGTTAAAGGGATGTCACGCCATTCTTTCTCCTGCGCGCTACGCAGAGAGACGGGACCCCCAAAGGTATTGGGGTCAGGCACGCTGAGTGTGCCTTCAGTGCCATAGATTTCGATGCGGGGAAGGTGATGATGCCAGACATCGAAGCTTGTGATGATTGTGCCGATTGCGCCGCTGGCAAAGTCCATGAGACCCGTGACATGGGTGGGAGTGTTGACGGTGATTTTTGTGCCGTAGCGAGCCTGACTGGTAATCGTGCGCTCAGAGAAGGTGATACGGGTTGTACCGGAGATGCGGCGCACAGGGCCTATCAGAGCGATCAGTGCGGTAAGGTAGTATGGACCCATATCGAACATGGGGCCTGCACCGGGTTGATAGAAGAAATAGGGGTCTGGATGCCAACTTTCTGGGCCATGCCCCAGCATGAAGGCGGTGGCGGCAATGGGTTCGCCAATCTGGCCTTCTTGAATAAGTTGGAGGCAGGTCTGAATGCCGCCGCCTAGAAATGTGTCGGGTGCGCAGCCAACACGTAGCTGTTTTTGGTGTGCCATATGTAAGAATTTTTGACCTTGCAGGCGGTCTATAGCGAGTGGTTTCTCGCTATAGACAGATTTTCCGGCCTCAAGGGCGGCGATACCAACCTCGGCGTGGACGTTAGGAATAGTGAGATTGAGGATCACATCGATTTCGGGGTCTGCAAGCAACTCTTCAACCGAGCAGGCTTTGGGAATAGCAAAACGTTGTGCCTGCGCACGCGCGCGCTCCATGTCCAGATCGGCACAAGCGGCGATATTGAGAATGTCAAAGGTGCGCGGGGCTTCCAAATAAATAGAGCTAATTTGACCGCAACCAATCACGCCGACATTCATTTTTTCAGTAGTGTTCAAGCGTTTGTTCTCCTTAACTGTTGTCTGTGAGTTAATCAGCGTTGCATTTGAATCGCTATTTGAATCGCTCATGGGAAGAGATATTTTCGTCATTGTAGCACATGGAAGCGGTTCCGGCTACCAAGAGCATCTTGCTGTTTGAAAAAAGGAGGGACGATGAGGTACACTTTAGAGAAGACCTGCCATGATGGCAGGTATGTGTATTTTCACAAGAAAGTGAGTTTATCGTTCGGATGACAAGTGAGCAATCAGTAAAGCCATTGCGTGTTGGGGTAATTGGACTAGGTTTTGGCGGTGAGACGCATATAAAATCGTATAAGCAACTTCCCAATGTCGAGGTTGTGGCTTTAGCGGGTTTAGAAGAGGAGCGTCTAAGATCATTAGGTGCAACTTATGCAATTCCGCATTTATATCGGTACTATGAAGATATTCTTGAGCGTGATGATCTAGATGCAATCAGCGTGGGTGTTCCGAATTATTTACACGCACCAATTGCGGTTGCTGCTTTAGAGCGGGGGATGCACGTTCTGTGCGAGAAGCCGCTTGCGCGTTCGGGCGCGGAGGCCGAGGCAATGGTGGCAGCAGCCACGAAGGCCAATCGAGTGTTGCAGGTCGTATTTAATCATCGTATGCGAGGAGATGTGCAGACGCTCAAACAGTATATTGATGAAGGGAAGTTGGGGCATATTTATTATGCGAAGGCAAGCTGGATGAGACGGCGTGGCATTCCAGGTAGTGGGACGTGGTTTGTGAGCAAGGAAATGGCAGGTGGTGGGCCATTGATCGATTTGGGTGTTCACGTGTTGGATATCGCGTTACATTTGCTAGGAGAGCCAGAGGTTGTGACGGTGAGTGCTGCGACTTACAATGAGTTGGGGCGACAAGGGCGTGGCGTAGATAAACGGGCGAAAAAATCTGGTAGCGGCAGTGCTTATGAAGTGGAAGACCTGGCAACGGCATTTTTACGTCTGGCGAATGGGGCCACATTGCTGCTAGAGACCAGCTGGGCTACGCATAGTAGTGCGAGCGATGATTTTGGTGTGACGTTATACGGAACTGAAGGTGGAGCGGAGATAAAGGTAAAGAACTATAACTGGGAGGATACATTGCGTATCTTTACCGATGTAGCGGATGTTCCGGCGGAAATTACGCCGCACTTGTCTCGTGGTGAGGGCCATCTTGCAGTTGTGCGCAACTTTGTGGCGGCAATCGCAGAGGGAAACTGGTCGGCGCATAATGGACATGAAGGATTGCGGCGGACGCGGGTGATCGACGCATGTTATAGTGCGGCACTGCATGGGCGAGAGGTAACGATGCCTCAACGCTAGAGGGCACGGTAAAGAAGCGGATAGCGAGGCAAGGGATCGCATGTTTAGCGATCCCTTGCCATTTTTGTGGTGGGTATGCTGAAGAAGAGAGGTTTTTGATCTTGACAATGGGAAAGTTTTGTATTATATTTAGGTTGCCAAATTAATTTTAATGCTAAGTAAATGAGTTGAGAGACGGAGGTATGAGATGGAGTATGTTGCCAGCATGACTGAGCAGAGGCTAATGAAGTCTTTGATGCAGTTCAAGCGGTTGGGATGGCATCAGCAATCCATTGCGGGCTGTAAACCAAGTGAGATCAGGGTTTTGTTTTGTGTCAAAAAGGGAACGGCACTAGATGCACATGAGATAAAAGTGTCAGAGATTAGCAAGCAATTGCATGTGACATCACCGACAGTGACCCAACTTTTAAATGGTTTAGAAACAAATGGATTAATTGAGCGACATAGTGATATTACGGATCGACGTGCGGTGGGGGTGAAGCTGACGGAGAGAGGCATGGTAGTTGTTCAGCAGGCGGAAGAAGCTTTTTTTGCCTCAATGCGTGGACTTATTGAGTATCTGGGCGAGGAACAGAGTAACCAGCTTACAGATCTTTTGTCAAAGGCATTTCGTTACTTTCATGAACGGGATGCTAGTATGTCTTATTCTGCATGGAATGGAGAGCATGAAGGATGATTAAATTGTTGCGGTTTATGAAGCCGTATCGGATAATGCTCGTGTTTATTCTCGTGCTTGCTTTTGCACAATCCATGGCGAACCTCTATCTGCCAAATTTGATGGCTGATATTGTCGATAATGGAGTGGTGAAAGGTGACACAGGATACATCTGGCGCGTCGGTGGAGTGATGTTACTAGTCACCATTGTGGGCACGATTTGTGCGGTGATTGGGAGTTTTTATTCGGCCAAAGCGGCGGTTGGTTTTGGGAAAATCGTGCGTGCCGCGTTGTTTACGCGTGTGGAGCAATTTTCGCTGCACGAGTTTGATATTGTAAGTGCGGCATCGTTGATTACGCGGACAACGAACGATACGACGCAGGTACAGCAGGTGTTGGTTATTATTCTGGGCATGATGATTACGGCCCCGATGATGATGATTGGTGGAATCATCATGGCAGTGGGACAAGATGCGACGCTTTCGTGGATATTGGTGGTAATTATTCCGTTCCTGGTTGGAGCGATTGTGCTGATTATGAGCAGAGCGATTCCGCTGTTTCAGATGATGCAAAAGAAGATTGATAAGCTTAATCTGATTTTGGATGAGGGTTTGACGGGGGTACGAGTTATTCGTGCATTTGACCGTAGTAAGCAGGAAGAGCAGCGTTTTGATGTTGCGAACCATGACTTGACGGATGTCGCGGTCAATGTGAATAGAATTATAGCGATATTGATGCCCATTATGATGCTGGTGTTAAACGTATCCAGTGTGGCAATTCTCTGGTTTGGGAGTATTCGTATCAACAATGGCGATATGCAGGTTGGTGCGTTGATAGCCTTTTTGCAGTATGCGATGCAGATTCTTTTTGCGCTGTTGATGGTTTCGATGATGTTTATCATGCTACCGCGTGCAGAGGCATCGGCGACGAGAATTAACGAAGTGCTGGCAATGGTGCCGGAAATTAAGGATGCCGAGCAGGTGAAAGAGGCAGAGAGTCAGCATGGCTATGTAGAATTCCGCGATGTCACGTTTAGCTATCCGGGGGCAGAAGAACCAGCACTCTCTAATATTACGTTTCAGGCGCGTCCGGGTGAGGTGACGGCGATTATTGGTGGGACAGGTGCGGGTAAATCGACGCTAGTAAGCCTGATTCCACGTTTTTATGACATTGATAGTGGTCAGATTGTGATCGATGGCGTAGATATTAGTGAGATGTCACAGGAGTACTTACGCACGAAAATTGGCTTTGTGCCGCAGAAAGCGGTATTATTCTCAGGCACGATTGTGGAAAATATTCGTTATGGCAAAGAAGATGCCTCTGAGCTAGAGATCAGGCATGCGGCGGATATAGCGCAGGCAACGGAATTCATTTTGGATATGCCAGATGGTTTTGCTTCGGTGATTGCCCAGGGTGGGACGAATGTTTCAGGAGGGCAGAAGCAACGTCTTTCTATTGCACGTGCATTGGTGAGGAAGCCAGAGATTTACGTGTTTGACGATAGTTTTTCCGCTCTTGATTTCAAAACGGATGCGAAACTGCGTGCGGCATTGAAGGGGGAGACGTTAGAAGCGACGGTGCTGATAGTGGCTCAACGTGTGAGTACTGTGATGGGTGCAGATCAGATAATTGTCCTGGATGAGGGGCGGATCGTAGGATATGGTACGCACCGCGAGTTGATGGAGACGAGTGAAGTCTATCGTGAAATTGTTTCTTCACAGCTCTCATTGGAGGAAATTGCATGAGTCAGGAACAGAGAGGACAGCAGTCGAGTACGATGAGGGGGCCAATGGGTGGTGGTCCTATGGGAGCGATGGGACGTGCAGTGGAAAAGCCAAAGGATTTTAAGAAAACCCTCAACCGGCTCTTACGTTACTTTTTACCGCAACGCTTCTTGCTGTTTGTCGTGCTGGGAACGGCGATTATTGGGACAGTGTTTAACGTTGTCGGTCCTAAAATTCTGGGTTTGGCGACGACAAAGCTGTTTAATGGGCTGTTGGCGAAATACCAGGCATTTTTGCATCACCAGGTGGCTCCGGCTGTTGATTTCAACTATATCGGGACGGTTCTGCTCATTTTGTTGGGTTTGTATGTGATTAGCTCGATTTTCACCTACATCCAGCAGTATGTTATGGCGAGTGTGGCGCAAAGAACGGTCTATCA
>DAICZM010000240.1 GCA_027311145.1 Ktedonobacterales bacterium | reverse complement strand
GTTCGGTTTGGGGGGTCATGCACGCTCCCGCTACTACCTAACAATGCGCTCAATGACGAAATGCTCTGTAGTAGTATGCTTTATACATGCGTTTAGTAGCATACTTTATACATGTGTTTACATGTTCATTTTTTCAAGAACATGATATACTCAGTAATATCTTTCCTTTCCTGTTTCGGACTACCAACATTGCACTATTATCCGTATTGGAGGGCCACATGGCCGAAGAACTTACCCCTTCCGTTGGTGGGACAGCGATGTCCACAGCAGGACAACCACCAAAAGATCAGCCGCGTCTACGGCTGATTAACATTAACAAAACCTTTGGAGCAGTGCGCGCCTTGACTGATGTGAACTTTGAGGTACGCGTTGGCGAAGTCATGGGACTCGTCGGTGATAACGGCGCGGGCAAATCAACACTAGTCAAGACAATTTCGGGCGTAGGGCCAGCCGACTCCGGCGAAATCTATATGGAAGGCCAGCTCGTTAAAATCACGAACCCACAAAGTGCCACACGTCTTGGCATTGAGACCGTTTATCAGGACCTCTCCTTGTGCGACAATCTGGACATTGTCTCTAATCTGTTCCTGGGGCGCGAAGAGCATATGTTGCCGATCCCCGCTCTCGCTCCACTCTCAGAAGTCGCCATGGAGAAACGTACACTCGAGGTCTTGCGCTCTCTCGATGTCAAGGTTCCTTCGGTGCGCGTTCCAGTTGCAACCCTCTCTGGCGGTCAACGCCAATCGGTTGCGGTCGCCAGAACAATCCTACGCAATCCCAAACTCGTCATACTCGACGAGCCAACGGCGGCCCTCGGCGTCGCCCAAACACGCCAGGTTCTCAATCTGATCAAACGCTTGCGCGAGCAGGGACTTTCCGTAATTGTTATCTCACATAACCTGGCAGACGTTTTTGAAGTCGTTGACCGCGTCACGGTCATGCGCCTCGGACGCCGCGTCAGCACGTTTGAAATCAAATCAACCACCCCCGAAAAAATCGTCGCGGCGATCACGGGTGCTGAATTTGGTGATAGTGCCACAAATGGCGATGAGGCCACAGGAGGAAAATAAGCCATGAGCGAGACTATTCAGCACAAACCCAACAAAGCAGACTCTTCTGGGAATGCAGCCGCTGTCGAGATTTCCTCATATTTACCGCAGCAGTCTTTCATCCAGATACTACGCAACAACCTATCTTTCTTGCCGGTGTTGATCACATTGATCGTCATTATCGTTTTCTTTGCGATCTCGACAAACGGCATCTTTCTTACCCCCGGCAACCTCTCAAATCTGGTTCTACAGATCGGTAGCATCGGTATCGACGGCCTGGGTGCAACGCTCGTGTTACTGCTTGGTGAGATTGACCTCTCCATCGCAGCAGTTGGCACGCTAGGTGCAGTTGTAATGGGTGTCCTTTCCGCTCGTATGGGCTTCCCTGCCTGGGAAGCAGTGACCGTTGGCATCCTAGCCGGCGCGCTGGCCGGACTCGTCAATGGTATCTTGATTACCCTTATTCGCATCCCGTCCTTCATCGTCACGCTGGCTGCCTCTATTGCCTACCAGGGTGTACTCATTCGCTTACTCAATAATCAGGCATCACTCCCACTGACCGATACTTCTATTCTAGCCATCTCTGGGAACTACCTGCCCGATGCTCTGGGCGTTGGCATTCCAACCGCTGTTCTCATCATCTATGTGATTGGCCTCGCCATTGACTACCTGGCGCGTGGCCAAGCTGGCTTAAAACGCACCCCGCTCATCCAGGTCATCGTTCAGGTCATCGCCACCGGCGTCGTCATTGAGGGTATCGTCGCACTCCTTGAAAATGCTCCTGGCCCAACACCCGGAACCTATCTAGGCGTTCCCAACATCGCCGCCATCCTGGTCGGCTTAATCCTAATCTTCTGGCTCATTCTCACCAAAACAACCTTTGGCCGCTATGTCTATGCTGTCGGCGGCAACTTAGAAGCTGCACGCCGCTCCGGTATCAACGTGGTGGCAATTCGTATTGCCGTCTTTACACTCTGTTCAATGCTTGCTGCTATCGGCGGCATCGTAGAAGCATCGCGTGGCACAGCCGTCGCCAGCCAAATCACGCCAACCCTTCTGCTCAATGCGATTGCCGCCGCCGTCATTGGTGGCGTCAGCCTCTTCGGCGGACGTGGCTCCGTCTGGTCAGTCATTCTCGGCGCGCTCATCATCGGTGGCCTGGAAAACGGCCTCGACCTGATGAACCAAGGCTCCGACACCAAACTGATCGTCGAAGGCATCGTGCTGATCCTCGCCGTAACCGTTGATGCTATCATCCGCCGTACGCAAGCACGTGGTGGCCGCTAAAACTCTTCCCTCCGCAAAAGCCAAAAGAGACATTGTGTGAGCGAAAACAATGTCTCTTTTGGCTTTTTCTCGGCGTTATTCCGTTGACTACAAAATAGTTGACTTTTCAATGACTTTTCCCTACAATGAGAGCAGATGAAGTTAAAAACCACTCTAGGAGGGACTGACCAATGCTGCTCTTGCAGAAACACCGACGGCTACTCTTCACGCTCGTCTCTCTACTCGCCGTCTTACTCATCCTGGCACTCGTCTTGATCCCGCGTTTCATCAATCGCCCACAGCTTCTGACAGGCAACGCCCCCAATGGCAACTGGACATCCTCGTCATGGGCACCATCCAATAACACGATACTGGGAACCGCGGCCAACACAATCAGCAATGTCTGGTTCACCGGACACGATGGCATCATCAGCGAGGTTTTCTACCCCTCAGCCGACACGCCCAACACCACCGCGCTTGAATTTCTGGTTGGCGATAGTAGCCATAGCTGGGTAGACGAGGAACAGACTGCTACCAATGCGCACACACAACTTTACGATCCACACTCACTGGCCTGGACAACACTCAATAGCGCAAAACGCCACGATTACCAGATCAAAAAAATTATTTATGCCGACCCAACCCGTAGTGCCCTCATACAACAAGTCACCTTCACCGCTCTCAAGGGCACAACGCTTGCTGATTATCTGCTCTATGTATACTACGACCCAACGATGCACGATGCGGGCGATAAAAATACCAGCTATTCTGAACAGTCCAACGGGCGCACAATATTGATTAGTACTGATGCAACAGGCCAATATGCCAGTGCGCTTGCGGCTTCCTTACCCTACCAGACAGGCATGGTCAGTTCCGGCTACGTCGGCCTAAATGATGGTCTGACCGATCTCAAAGCCACATATAGCTGTGGCAGTAGTACATGCCCCGACGATACCATGAACGACACCTATAGCATGGCAAAACGCGGCAATACCGCACAAACAGGCCTCCTCGACCTCTCCAACAACGGCACGCTCAATACCACATCCGCAACCTCAATCACCTTTCAACTCGTACTGGCTTTTGGACAAGGCGCAACAGCCACACAAGCAGCGGCACAAACATTGAATGCCAGCCTCTCTGACCATAACAATCAGCTTGCCCGTTATGTTGCACAATGGCACACCTTTGACGACAGCTTGAACCAGCCACCTGCCATCGGTGCAACCACGCAGATACAGCAGGCACAACAACAGGAGTATTATCTCGCAGCAAACGTACTCAAAGCAGCCCAGGATAAACAAACGGGAGCGTTTGTCGCGGGGCTGGGAACACCCTGGGGCAACGTCAATGGCGATGGAGACGAAGGCTATCATATGGTCTGGGAGCGCGATATGTACGAGTTTGCCAGCGCGCTGATTGTTGCAGGCGATACCGCTGACCCCAAACGCGCGATCGAATGGGCCTTTACGAAGCAACAGCAACCGGATGGCTCATTTCCCCAGAATAGTTTTGTGGACGGCACACCGCACTGGACGGGCTTACAAATGGATGAGCAGGCCTTCCCCATCATGCTCGCCTGGAAGTTGAACCTGAACGATCAACAGACCTACACGCAGCATATCAAGCCAGCCGCAGATTTTATCGTGGCACACGGTCCCGCCACAGGTCAGGAACGCTGGGAAGAAAATGGCGGCTATAGTCCTGCGACCATTGCGACGGAAATCAGTGGACTGGTCTGCGCCGCTGCTATCGCGCAACTCAACGGCGACACCGCCAGCGAACAACGTTACCTGCACACGGCAGACTACTATCAGAGCAATGTCGTCAAATGGACCTACACGACGACAGGTCCCCTGGGCAATGGACACTATTTCGAGCGCATCGACGATAACGGCAACCCAAACGATGGTGACAGTATCACAATTGGCAATGGTGGCGGCACATACGACGAGCGCAGCATTGTCGATAGCAGTTTTCTCGAACTGGTACGTCAGGGAGCCATGCCTGCCACTTCACCGTATATCACCTCATCTATCGCAGTTACAGATGCCACCATCAGTGAGACAATTAACGGCAATCGCTACTGGTTCCGCTATAATCACGATAGTTATGGCGAACATGACGACGGCTCAAATTATGATGGGGGAGGCACGGGACGGCTCTGGCCAATCTTCTCTGGTGAGCGCGGCATGTATACTGTTGCTGCGGGCGGCAATGCCGAGCAGTATTTAACAGCAATGTTGGCAACAGCAAATAGCAGCGGCATGATTCCAGAGCAGGTTTGGGATAACAAAGCACCTGCGGGCTATACACCCGGCACACCAACAAAATCAATGAACCCACTCAACTGGGCCATGGGCGAATATATCACGCTCCTCTTCTCTATCGAGCAGCACAAGATGGCAGATGTCATTCCTCTGACCTATCACCGCTATGTGCTACACCAAACACACCTATAGGAGAGAGGTATCAGGCGTTGCCGTATCGGAGTGGGCGTGCGACCCATCAGTCTGTGTTGCCAAATAGTAGCCAACACCAACTTTCGTAATCACATAGCGTGGATGCGACGGGTCTGGCTCCAATTTGCGGCGCAGGCGATTCACATTGACTTGCAGCATATGGCTCTCGCCAACATATTCGCCACCCCACACATGCTCAAGCAACAGGTCTTGTGTGACCACACGACCTGCATTCTGTGCGAGATAAGAAAGAATGCGATACTCAATGGGAGTGAGAATCACCTCGCTCCCTCCATGCGTCACCAGATGTTGGGCATAATCAATGGTCAGCTCGCCTATTGCCACGACATTACGCATCGTATGGCTTTGATCATTGGCCGCAAACTGCGCACGACGCAGCACTGCACGCACACGCGCAAGCAACTCATCAATACTAAACGGCTTGGTCAAATAGTCATCTGCCCCGAGATCAAGGCCACGCACTTTATCCTGATCTTGCCCACGCGCCGTGATAATAATAATGGGCACTGACGAGAACTCACGCACACGTTGACAGACCGTAAAGCCGTCCATGCGCGGCATCATCACATCAAGCAATACCAGTTCAGGGCTTTTCGTCTCCACAAGTTCCAGTGCTTGTTTGCCATCGCTGGCCGTCAGCACCTCATAGCCCTCAAATTGCAGATTGCGTGCAACCAGGCGGAGCAACTGTGGGTCATCATCAGCGGTCAAGATGGTGGTTTTCTTTACAGGCATGTGTCAAGTCTCCTTATCACAAAATCAAGTGGTCTCGACCAGTAGCATATCATCAACTGGCAAGAGGATGTGAAAAATGCTGCCTTTGCCCAGTTCGCTCTCTGCCCAGATTGCCCCCTCGTGCATTTCCGCAATACGCTTACAAATAGTCAAGCCCAGACCCAAACCATTGACCTCGCGCGTCAGGCGCGTATCGACGCGATGGAAGCGGTCAAAAATGCGTTCGAGCTGTCCTTGTGGAATGCCGATGCCGTTATCGCTGATCTGCACATGGATCAGATGAGCATATTTTTGCATTGGCAGCAGATACGTTCCTTCGCCCCGGTGCATACTCGCACCAGCCGCTTTAACCAACTGCTGTCCCCGCTCGCTCAGCATTTCAATTGGGCGAATCACAATTTCGACCAGCCCATCCTCTGGCGAATAGATCACGGCATTCTCTAATAAATTATCCAACATTTCGCGTAAACGCGGACGATCAGCATAGATCACCAAACCATCTTGCGTCGGCTTGCCCTCAGTATCTTCTAAACGCAACGAGAAATGCAAATGTGGGTTGGCTTCGTCATCGTCTCCGCCGTCATCAGCATCTTCTCTGATCGTATAGCGATGCTCCATGGCGGTCACTGACTCACGCACTAAATAAGCAATATTCACCGCCGTGCGCTCCAGAGTTAGCGTCCCAGTCTCTAATTGGGAGATTTCGAGCAAGCGATTAATCACCACTTCCAGGCGACTACTCGAATTATTGATAGCAACGAGAAATTCATGACGCTCTTCACGTGAGATACGATGCTCGTGGCGTAACAGAGTCGCTGCATAGCCTTTGATCGAAGCCAGCGGGCTACGTAGCTCATGGCTAACGGTCGCCAGCAATTCTGATTTAAGCAATTCCATCTCGCGGATCGCCCGATGGTCGGTGAAGGACTCCAGATCATAGGCACGTTCGGCAAGCATCATATGCGCAATAATCGAGCCTGAGGCATCCGCCAGATAGGGAAGCATGCGTTGACAGATTTGCGCACGGGTAATGCACTCTTCGCCACTCCAACCACATAACAAAAGGGCCTGTGGCGTATACGGGTATTGGGCGACCTCTTTATGTTGCTGTTCATTAGCCCCGTTCGTCACATCCGGTGAGCGCGACAGCGGAAATTGCCAGATGCCCCAACAGTCTTCCGGCGTCTTTAGCAAGCTTTTTCCTTCCGCGAGCATGGCAGCAAGCATGGCAAGCACCTCATGCTCTCCGATGTGATGCAAGGCAAACACACGTCGATCTCCACTCAAGCTGGAGCCTTCTGCTGAGGAGAGACGTTTGAGTAGGTACTGTGGGACAATCACGATTGCGCCTTGCTGCGCCTGACAAGCCTGCAACAAGCGTTGCAGCAATGCTGGTGCGAGTGAACGATCAGGGGAAGATGGATGAAGCGCATCAGACCCGATACGTTGCGCAAGGTGGGCAAGGTCCAATAAAATCGCTATAATATCATCTTGAAAAGAACTGTCCATATGTTCTGATGCTACCATCTTGCTCCTCATTTAAAATCGTATTTGCTTGCGTTAATGCTCCCGCTTGTGTTCTATTATATAGAGGAATACGTCACAATCAAAGCACAGGAAGGGACCGGATATCACAAGAGTATCACAAAAGCCACAAACGGCGCAAAGGATAGAGA
>DAICZM010000023.1:16852-20393 GCA_027311145.1 Ktedonobacterales bacterium | reverse complement strand
GGCAAAGGCTGGGATGTTGCAGAGCAAGACTCGACGAAATGGCATGGCCCAGGCGCATTTGATTACAAAAGCGGCATCATTAAGAAGAATCCAAATGACCCTGCGACCTACACTGAGGTATTCGCCAACGCACTTGTCGCGATTGCGGAACAAGACCAGTCTGTTGTGGGCGTGACGGCGGCCATGGAAGAGGGGACTGGATTGAAGAAGTTGCATCAACGTTTCCCCGAACGTTACTTTGATGTTGGTATTGCGGAACAACATGCTGTGACCTTCGCTGGTGGAATGGCCGTCATGGGCTTGCGTCCGGTTGTTGCCGTCTATTCGACGTTTATGCAGCGTGCCTTCGATCAGGTGATTCATGACATCTGCGTGCAAAATCTGCATGTCGTGTTTGCTATGGATCGTGCGGGTATTGTGGGTGAAGACGGGCAGACACAGCATGGCGTTTTCGATATCGCCTTCATGCGCATGATTCCCAATATGACCGTCATGGCTCCAAAAGATGAAGAAGAATTGCGTCATATGCTCTATACCGCCATCTATATGGATGGTCCGGTGAGCTTGCGCTATCCACGCGGGAAGGCTCTCGGTGTGCCAATGACCAAAGAAATGCACACCCTTGAGATAGGTAAAGCAGAATTGCTACGTCCGGCGACATTAGAAGAAGCTGCTACAACGGACTGTACGCTGCTGGCCTATGGCTCGATGGTAGCGCAGGCAGAGGTGGCTGCCAAAGAGTTGCTCGAAGAGGGCATTCAGGCTACTGTTGTCAATGCGCGTTGGGCGAAGCCACTCGATGAGGCGATGATCTTGCATCTGGCAAGGAACACGCGTCGCATCGTGACAATCGAAGACCATGTTGTAGCGGGCGGTTTTGGCAGTGCGGTGTTAGAGTTGTTGGAACAGCATGGCTTACACGATGTTGACACGCGCCTGATTGGCCTGCCCGATACATTTGTGGAACATGGTGCGCCCACTATTCTGAAAGAACTCTATGGGCTGTCATCCTCGCATATCAAGGATGTTGTGCGCTCGATGATTGGTGAGGGTCTGCACTCGTTGGCTCAATAGCGCGTACTGAGAACGAAAGCCGAGCCAAGCTTACGTGAGAATGCGCCCATCACGCATCGTGATGATGCGATGGGCGCGCTGGCCCACATCGGCGGCGTGCGTCACAATGACAAAGGTTTGCCCATTTTCTTTGTTGAGGCGGCTTAAAAGGTCCATGATTTCCAGAGCCGTCTCGCTATCTAAATTGCCAGTTGGCTCGTCTGCCCAGACAATGGCTGGCGCATTAGTGAGGGCACGTGCGATGGTGACACGCTGGCGTTGACCGCCAGAAAGCTCGGCAGGACGATGACGGGCGCGGTCAGCCAGACCAACTAGCGCGAGCATTTCCAATGCCCGTTTGTGTGCCTTGTTGCTGGGAACCTTCGCGACCAGCATCGGCAATTCTATATTCTCCACTGCCGATAGCACGGGCAACAGATTAAACTCTTGAAAGACAAAACCCATATTTTTTGCTCGATAGGTCGTGCGTTCTCTATCGCTCAGGTCACGCAGATTGTCGCAACGAATGAAAATGTCGCCCTCGTCGATAGTATCAAGGCCGGAGAGACAGTTGAGCATGGTGGTTTTGCCACAGCCGCTAGGACCCATAATGGCGATCATCTCGCCTTGTTCCACCGTCAAATCGACGCCTGCAAGTGCCTCGATACGCACCTGTCCATTGCGATAGAATTTTTTGATGTTATTGGCACGGATAATATCGGACATAGATATTCTCTTCTCCACTATGCGGAAGCGATTTCATGCAGGTACGCAGCATTGAGAATCGTGATATGTTTGCGCCCCGGCACAATGGCTCCGGCCTCTTTCAAATCGCGCAGTGCCACACTGACTGTTTCGCGATAGACCCCGAGCCGTTCTGCCAGTTCTTCTTGACTGAAGCCATGCACAACTTGTGTTTGGCCATGCTGCTGGCCTGGTTGTGCCAGTTGTAACAGCAACGTAGCGAGTCGTGCATGACTACTTTTAAACGTAGTATCGATGAGTTGTGTTTCAAGCTGAACCAGGCGTTGCCCCACGATTTGCAGGAGTGCTAACGCCACAGCCGGTTTGCGTGTGAGTAGGCTTTCGACCTCATGACGACTCATCACACAGATGCGCGAGTTATCAAGTGCTTCGGCAAAGCTATTGTACATGCCCTGCCCAATCAACGGCATCTCTCCAAAGCATGCGCCTGCTGTCAGGGTGGCCGTGACGAGTTTGCGCCCGTCGGTGGAGAGATGGTAGAGTTGAACACGCCCTGTGCGCAGCAGAAAGAGAACATGGCCAGTTTCGCCGGGGCGATAAAAGACGCGCCCCGGCTGATAGGTCATGATAGTGGTAAGGCGATCTAGTTCAGTGATCTCGTCGGCACTCAAATGGCGAAAAATGTCACTTTGTGCCAGAAATGATGCTTTACTCTCTATTCGTTCCTGTGAAGAGCGGGCTTGCTGCTCTGAAACTCGTTTTTCTCGCACACTATACCCATTCCTGGATTTACTGGTAGTTGTTTGTCTCTTCTCGTATTGTACCATATCAGATTTCCGGTGTTTTTGCCGTAGGGAGAAGGTGAATTTTGCGTGGTCGAGCTGGTTGTCTTTTCGCGGAAGCGCGTGGGGGCGCAAGTGGTGTGGGACCTGGCGTCGCATAAGGAGAGAGTAGCTTGAGTGGGATATGCCGTAATGTTGCAGGTAAAGCATCATAAGCGACCAATTGTACACGATAATGGTGTTGTTTTCTCCGCATCACATCTCTCCACCTATTCCATTTCTTCTTGAGCAAAGTATATGTTATTTTAGCCCGTTTGACGAGAGGGTCGCATTCCCTCATGTCTACAACATAAGCGCATCAGAAACAAAGCTATTGCCTCTGTTTAACAAGCAGGAACCTACCAGATTTTCAAAAACGTGAAACAGCCTGAGAAGCCGTTTTATAGCAAATGAGCAAACGATAACAATCAGCAATAAGGATATGGCTAAACAAGCTACCCTAGAAGAAGCAAAAAATATCATATCCTGACCCAATCATAAAAATATGGTATACTATACCCATCAGGACAGCTATCACAAGAGGGAGAAAAGCAATGTCTACCATTGAAGAACGATTGCAAGCCCTTGAACGAGAACAACAGACCATCGAGCGAGAACACCATACCCTTGAGCAAGAATACGCCCAACTCAAGAAAACCATTGAGTTGCAAACCATTGCAATAGGGGCATTAGTAAACAAAGCCACACTCGAAAAACTCAATGAGAGATACGATAAACTTTTCGATGTTCTGATAGCCCACGACGAATTTACAAACCGACAACTCGCCGAACTGAGAGACCAACACATCGAGTTAGATGGGAAAGTTGTCGGGCTACAAACAGAGATGCGCCAACGTTTCACCGAGCAAGATAGCAAGATTGCAGAACATACAACCTTGCTGCAACAGCACACGACCTTACTACAACAAATTCTCGCACGCTTACCCGAAAAACCATAGATC
>DAICZM010000023.1:16586-16842 GCA_027311145.1 Ktedonobacterales bacterium | reverse complement strand
ACAACAATACACTGCAGTAACCAGGCAGCACCCAAATTTGTGCAGAGCCACATCACGAGCACAGACTAATTGACAAATCCTATAAAACCGTGCTAAACTTGCGACTTAGCGGAAGGTGGCTTCCGCAGAAAAAAATAGAAATACGCACGCTCTCCAACCCGTGTAAACCCTGGGGTCCATGCTGTGGTATCGAAGAACGCAAACGCCTGGGGGACCCAAACGCTGCAAAGCGCAGAGAGCGGAGGCACAAAGGGAG
>DAICZM010000023.1:14452-16576 GCA_027311145.1 Ktedonobacterales bacterium | reverse complement strand
CTTTGGACATCAGACGCGACGCTGGAACCCGAAGATGCAGCAGTTCATCTTTACGGACCGCAATGGCATTCACATTATTGACCTTCAACAGACGGTCACGCGCCTGAACGACGCCTACAAATTCGTCGAGCAGCTTGCGGCCAATGGCGAAACATTGCTGTTTGTGGGAACAAAAAAGCAGGCCCAAGAAGCTGTCGCGGAAGAGGCCAAACGTTGTGGGATGTATTATGTAAACCAACGCTGGCTTGGTGGCATGTTAACAAACTTTAAAACGATCCAATTGCGCATTAACTATCTACGTGACTTAGAAGGTCGGCGTGATCGTGGGGAGTTTGAGCGTCTGCCCAAAAAAGAAGCCCAGCGTTTGCAAGACGATATTACCCGCTTAGAACGCATCTTGGGTGGCATCAAAGACATGCGCCGCTTGCCCAGTGCCATTTTTATTATTGATACGCGCAAAGAGCGCACGGCTGTGATGGAGGCGCGTCGCCTGGAAATTCCTATTATCGCGCTTGCGGATACGAACTGCGACCCCGATGAGATGGATTATCCGATTCCTGCGAATGATGATGCTATTCGTGCCGTTCGTTTGCTGTGTGCTAAGGTTGCCGATGCCGTGATCGAGGGACGGCGCGAGCTGGAAGCGCAGCAGAAGGATAGTGACGGAAGTGACTTCTCCGGCGAGAGCGCGTTGCCCGTTGCCGCTCCCACTCCGGTTGTCGCCGCTCCCCCGGCGTTGCCTGCTGTCGATGTTGTCGCGGCTGAAGCTGTTGCGCCGCCAGTGCCAGAAGTGGCAAGCCCTGCTGCTGAGCCGGAACTTGTGGCAAAAGACGCACTATAAATCGAGTACCATTGGGGCGGGAGGCAAGGGGCGTGTGCCTCTCACCTCCCGCTCTTCCTGTGTCATCCGCCAGATAAAACTGACGCCCTATGCGGCAAGGACCTCTTGCTAGCAGGCGAAATCGAATTTGTCAAGCACTCAGGAACCCAAAAAATGGACAGAGACCATTGCACTACGGTGTTGGCCTGAGTATGATACAACAACAAGAATGAGGAGAACGAGATCATGGAGTACTCCGCTGGGGACGTAAAGAAGTTGCGCGAGGAGACAGGCGCAACGTTTGCCGACTGCAAAAATGCATTGACTGATGCCAAAAGCTGGGGAGAGGCCGTCAAGATTTTGGAGGCCAAGCGCGATAAAAAAGCGGACAAGATGATTACCGCCAACCGCGAGACCAGGGAGGGTGGTGTCTTTTCCTATGTCCACCATAACCATAGCGTGGGCGTTTTGCTGGAGTTGAATTGCAGCACTGACTTTGTTGCGCGTAGCGAACGCTTCCACCATCTTGCGAGTGAGTTGGCTTTACAGATTGCGGGCATGGCCCCGAAGTATGTCAGCTATGAAGACGTTCCTGCTGAGGTGATTGAAGCGGAAACGAAGAAGGTTCTTGAAGACCCATCAATGGCACGTGTGGCGGAAGATAAGCGCGCTGTTGCCGTTGAGGGCAAGCTCAAGAAAGCGTTAGAGTCCGATGTGTTGATGATGCAGCACTGGGTCAAAGATGACGCAATTACAGTGAGCGACCTGGTACGTAAAGTGATTGCTGAGACAGGCGAGAATATCGTCGTGCGGCGTTTTAGCCGCTTCAAACTGGGCGAGTAGTAACGTGGGGCATAGGCATAATCTGTACACGAAGGGTGAGGTATGGTAGGCAAGATCAAATATCAGCGCATTCTGCTGAAAATGAGTGGTGAGGCACTTGGCCCACATGGCTATGGTATTGATGCTGAGACCGTGCGGCGCATCGCGTGCGAAGTACAGCGTGTCCAAAGCCTGGGGATTGAGATTGCGGTCGTCATTGGCGGCGGCAACATGTGGCGTGGAGCTGATGCTGCAGCAACGGGTATAGATCGAGCTACTGCCGACTATGTGGGGATGTTAGCGACAGTCATGAATTCACTCGTCATGCAAGATGCGATGGAGAAGCTAGGTATGGTGACGCGCGTTCAAACTGCCATTGAGATGCCTCCTGTTGCAGAGCCATTTATTCGCCGCCGTGCGGTTCGTCACCTGGAGAAGGGGCGCGTGGTGATCCTGGCTGCGTGCAGCGGCAATCCATTTTT
>DAICZM010000023.1:0-14442 GCA_027311145.1 Ktedonobacterales bacterium | reverse complement strand
CTGCGGCCTTGCGTGCGGTTGAGCTAAACGCTCAAGTGCTTATTAAAGCAACTCAGGTAGACGGTATCTATGACGATGACCCGCGTCGTAATCCCAATGCGCGCAAGTTTGAGATGTTGAGTTACATGCGTGCGCTCAATATGGGACTGAAGGTCATGGATAGCACTGCGATTTCGTTGTGCAAAGATAATCACATGCCGATCATTGTCTTCAATCTGCGCCAGGAGGGCGCGTTGGAAGCCATTGTGCGGGGCGAAAAGTGTGGTACACTCGTTTCAGACGTGGACGAATCCCTCTAATGGTGTCAGTAAGCACCGTTTGTTGTCACGTCCCGCTTTTGGGGGTGTAAGCTGTGGTAAACACCCGTAGAACAAGGGAGTAGATTGGTATGACAGCAGATTTATTTGCGGACGCTGAACGGCGTATGCAGAAGGCCATCGAGGCACTGAAGCAAGACCTTGCTGCAATTCGTACTGGGCGCGCAAGTCCATCCCTGGTGGACCGTATTCAGGTAGACTACTATGGCACTCCAACGCCAATTAATCAGATCGCATCGATTTTGGCTCCCGAGGCTCGCCAGTTGGTGATTCAGCCCTGGGACCGTAAGATGCTCACTGATATTGAGAAGGCCATTCAGAAATCGGACTTGGGTATTAATCCCACGAACGATGGACTGGTTGTGCGCTTGAATATCCCGCCAATGAGCGAAGAGCGTCGCCGCGATATGGTGAAAGCCTTGCATAAAAAGCTAGACGAACACAAAGTCGCGGTTCGTAATGTCAGGCGCGACATTCATGATAAATTACGTGAACGTGAAAAAAAGAAGGACGTTTCCGAAGATGAGCTGAAACGTAGCATCGAACGGCTACAGAAGCTCACCGACCGCTACATCGATGAGATGGATAAGGTCGGGAAATCGAAGGAACAGGAGATTCTGGAGGTCTGACTTTGACCAAGATCAATCATCTTTTTCCCGCACAAGGGAAAGAGCATGTTTCAACGCAGCCGATACCCGTTCCGTCTGAGCAATCCGCACAGGCCCAAACCCCTCGTCATGTGGCTATCATTATGGATGGCAATGGACGCTGGGCGACACGCCGCCACCTTCCACGCCTGGCGGGCCATAAGGCCGGTGTTGCTTCTCTTCGTCGTGTTGTGGAATGGGCCTCGGATGAACAGATTGAAATGCTGAGCGTGTATGCTTTCTCAACTGAAAATTGGGGGCGGCCTCGTATTGAGGTTGATGGCCTGATGCGCCTCTTTTGGGAAACTATCCGTTCCGACTTAGAGAAATTGCATCGCGATGGGGTACGTCTGCGCCATCTTGGTCGTTTACAAGACCTTTCACCTGATATTCAAAAGGCCGTGGGTGACTCTGTTGAGTTAACTCGCAACAATACCCGCATTGGCCTCAATGTCTGTTTTAACTACGGTGGGCGAGCAGAGCTTGTCGATGCCGTGCGTCAAATTATCGCCGACGGGCGCAGTCCTGATACCATCACTGAGGAACTCATCGCGTCTTACCTGTATACACGTGATTTGCCAGACCCGGATATCGTTATTCGCACGGCGGGTGAGATGCGCGTGAGTAATTTCTTGCTTTGGCAAACTGCCTACAGTGAATACTATGCAACTCCGACGCTTTGGCCTGATTTTGGACGCGAGGATTTGTTGGCTGCATTGGACAGCTACCGTCAGCGTCAACGACGCTTTGGTAAAGTTTCTGTTCCCTCAAACCAATAACAGACGCGAAACAGGTAAGGGTGGTTCTTCTACTCACCCCTTACCTGTTTTGATTACATGTTGGAGTGTGAAGCGTTTGCAACACGCAAATGAACAACATCAACAACCGGAAGCGTCTGAGCCGGTCAAAAGTAAGCCACAATCGGCGTCCGTTGGGCAACGCTGGATTACGGCTCTTATTGCTATGCCCATTGTTCTCACCTTTGTCTGGTTAGGGGGATGGGCCGCCTTCGCTGCCACGCTCCTGGTCGTCGTACTCGGTACGCTAGAATTGCATCAAATGATGCTGCATGCCGGCTATCACCCGCTGATCTGGATCACTTTTGGACTGAGTACGCTTTTCTTAATCGCTGCTATGCTGCCACAGCAACGCCTTTTGATTCTGGAGACAGGACTTGGGGGCGCACTGCTCGTCTCTTTTCCCTGGCTTTTCTTTCGCAAAAAACTCGATGGAGCCATGGTAGACTGGGCCTTGACGTTGGCTATCTCTATCTACTTGGGCTGGCCGATGAGTTTCTTTCTCCTCCTGCGTGGCTATCAGCCGGCTCTCTTGCATCCCACCAGTGCTTCCTGGTTGTTCCTCCCTCGCGGCGCGTGGTGGCTGCTCATGGTTTTTCTGGGGGTCTGGGGTTTTGATGCCGCGGCTTTTTTTGCGGGTCGCTATCTGGGTAAGCATAAGCTGGCTCCTGCTATCAGCCCTGCCAAGACATGGGAGGGTGTGTTGGGCGGCTTTGTCCTTTCGATTACTGCTGCTCTCTTGCTGACCGTTGTTCCGTTAGAGGTTCCCTGGTATCTTGCGGTTGTTTTGGGCCTTCTGCTTGGCGTTGCCGCTGTTCTGGGCGACCTTGCGGAATCGCTGATTAAACGCCAGACGCATGTCAAAGATAGTGGGCAGATCATGCCGGGCCATGGGGGGATGCTCGACCGTGTGGATAGTCTCCTCTTTGCCGTGATTGTGGTATACGTGTTCTCACAAGTGATTGGAAAATAACTACCGCTATTGACTCCTCTGGTGGGGATGAAGATCGGTGGCATGCCGGCTATCTATACCCTCCGGCTATGTTTTGGTGCGTCCATGCTATAATCTGATAGATGTGATATGTAGTAAGACTACTGTGAGTGAAGGGTAACGCCGTGCGTCGCCCATAGGTAAGAAACTTTATGACAACCTTTCCGAGGCGTATCGCCTTGCTTGGCAGCACAGGGTCCATTGGCCGACAAACGCTCGACGTGGTACGGCGTTTCCCTGATCATTTTCAAGTCGTCGCGCTAGCGGCTCGTAGCAATGTGACACTATTGGCCCAACAGGTTCAGGAATTCCACCCTAGTCTCGTTGCCTGTTTTGCCGATACGCAGGGGGTAGAACAGGCTGTGCGCACGCAATTGCCAGAGGCTATTCTAGGACCCCAGGGCCTCCTGGCTGTGGCTACCTATGCCGACGCTGATATCTTTGTTGCTGCAACCTCGGGTCTCATGGGCCTACAACCAACGCTCGCTGCCATCGGTGCTGGCAAAACGGTTGCGATTGCCAATAAAGAGACGCTGGTCATGGCGGGTCATTTGGTGATGAATGCCGCGCACCGTGCGCACGTTGCGATCTTGCCTATCGATAGTGAGCATAGTGCCATCTGGCAATGCCTGCACGGTGAGAGCAAGAGCGAAATCCGCCGTCTGATCCTGACTGCCTCCGGTGGCCCTTTCCGGCGGGCGTCGTTAGAGCAATTGCGCGCTGTCACGGTTGAGCAGGCTCTTGCCCACCCCACATGGCGGATGGGTGCCAAAATTACCATTGATAGCGCAACGCTGATGAATAAAGGGCTGGAAGTGCTAGAAGCACACTGGCTGTTTGATGTGCCATATGAGCAGATAGAGGTTGTGGTTCATCCTGAAAGTATTGTCCATTCGATGGTCGAATTTATTGATGGCTCGCTTAAAATGCAGGCGAGTCTGCCCAGTATGCACCTACCGATTATGCATGCATTGGCATATCCCACCCGTTTGCCGTCCGCAGAGACGGGGCTTGTCCGCGATTTACATTGGCCGAGCGTCGCGCACCTGAATTTTGAAGAACTGGACATTCCACGTTTCCCTTGTTTCCGTCTTGCTTTAGAGGCTGCGCGTTTGAGTGGGACCTATCCAAGCGCGTTGGTCGGTGCCGATGAAGAGGCGGTTGAACTCTTCTTAACGGGACAGATAGGGTTTCTGGAAATTGCTGAATTAATTGAAGCCGTATTGGAACGACACCAATCAATATCCTATCCTGATATTGCGGCAACCATCGAAGCCAGTGCATGGGCACGTGCTATGGTACGT
Source organism: Ktedonobacterales bacterium (assembly GCA_027311145.1). Taxonomy (GTDB): domain Bacteria; phylum Chloroflexota; class Ktedonobacteria; order Ktedonobacterales; family Ktedonobacteraceae; genus DTNP01. The sequence goes on along the minus strand of DAICZM010000023.1, from coordinate 10,386 downwards.
ACATTGAGCAAAAGCTCTGTGCGGCATATCTAGCGTGCTATCGGTGTTTAGGTCATAAGAGATACTGTATGGATAAAAGGACAAAAAAATGAATAATTGGTATCTGCTGGCGGCTATTCCAGTCTTTGGGTTGCTTGTGCTTGTGCATGAATTTGGGCATTTTATTACCGCCAAGTGGGCGGGCATTCGTGTAGAAGAGTTTGGCCTGGGTTTCCCTCCACGTTTAGTTGGTATTCGTAGACGTGACCAAGGTGGTTGGGAAGTTGTCTGGTTTGGGGGTGGCCAAACAGAAGAGAGCGCGGAACTCGACCAGAAAAATACGCCTTTCAGTGGAACCAGTGGGGGCATCACCGCTGTGAATGCACCTGTTTCAAATCACACCTTATACTCGCTCAATCTGCTCCCCATTGGTGGGTTTGTGCGCATGCCGGGTGAAAATGGTGATATGCTGGATGAGCAAGGGCACTATGATGAACAGAGCTTTGCTGCCAAGTCGGCGGGTAAACGCATCATTGTGCTGTGTGCGGGCGTGACTATGAATGTGATCCTGGCCATGGTCCTGTTCAGTATCGCCTACGGTTTAGGTGAACCTGTCATCCCACCCGTGATTGGCCATGTTGTTGCCAATACGCCTGCCGCTGTGGCAGGTTTACAATCCGGTGATATGATCCTTGCCGTGAATGGGCAGTCCGTCGGTTCTTTTAGCGATATCCAGAACATTGTACAGAGTGCGCTTGCGGCTGATAAAGAGAGTAATCCGAATGCCGTCTTGCCGATACAACTGACCTTACGCCATGCCGGAAGCACAACGATCATCCATACCACGGTCAATGCGCGTCTGCATCCTCCCGCTGGTCAAGGAGCGATGGGGATTGATGATAGCAATGTCAAAGTGACGTTTGCTACCTATCCTATCTGGCAGACCCCATTCAGAGGTGTGGTTCATACTTATCAAGTGACACACGATTTTCTCGGCTCTATCGGCCAAATGGTGACAGGCTCGGTAAAACCGCAGCTGGCTGGCCCTGTTGGCATTGTAAAGATCACTGGTGAGGTAGCGCAGAGTGTTCCAAGTTTTGGCTGGTGGCCTATTCTCAGTCTAACAGCTGTCTTAAGTCTCAACCTGGCAATTGTAAATATTCTCCCCTTCCCTGCTTTGGATGGTGGGCGCATCCTATTAATACTGATTGAATTGCTGCGTGGCGGCAAACGTCTCAAACCGGAGCGCGAGGGGTTAATTAATTTTATTGGTATGGCAATCTTGCTCACCCTGATGGTGGTCATTACGATTAGTGATATCACTCACTGGGGCGGCTAGGTTGTTGCACTGGAGTAACGAAACATATGCGAAGAAAAACGCGGCAGATACATGTTGGCAAACTCGTCATTGGCGGAGATGCACCTATTGCAGTGCAATCCATGACAACGACCTATACTCGTGATGTAGCAAGCACCGTGGCTCAGATTCATCGTCTGGAAGATGTTGGCTGCGAAATTGCGCGTGTGGCCGTACCAGAGATGGAAGATGCTGTGGTCTTGGGCGAGATTAAGCAACGTATTCACATCCCGCTCGTCGCGGATATTCATTATAACCCTGCCTTGGCCCTAGAAGCTATTCGGCAAGGTGTAGATAAAGTTCGGATTAATCCCGGCAATCTGCTCAATGGGCGTAAGTCGCTAGAACAGATTGTCAAAGCTGCCAAAGAACGCGATATCGCGATGCGCATCGGCGTCAATTCTGGTTCGATTGACGCGCTCGACAAAATGGCCCAGATGCAGCGCATTCAAGTTCGTCTACGCGATGACGGTGTTTTAGAGCGTACTGACCCGGCGGAAGTACGGCGTAAAGAGCGCGAACATCTCGTGGAACGTATGGTGAACAAGGCCCTGGAGTATATTAGCTGGTGCGAAGAACTGGAGTATCATACTATCGCGGTCTCGCTTAAATCGTCGTCTGTACTTACTGCTATTGCGGCTTATCGTCTCTTCTCACAACGCTCAGATTATCCTCTGCACTTGGGGATTACCGAGGCCGGAACATTGGTTTCTGGCTCAGTCAAATCGGCTGTAGGTCTTGGCTTGCTGCTGGCTGACGGCATCGGCGATACTATACGTGTAAGCCTGAGTGCGGAACCGGAAGAAGAGATCCCCGTCGCGTATGAAATTCTGCGTTCGCTCGAATTACGTAATCGAGGCGTCACATTCGTCTCCTGCCCGTCATGTGGGCGTGTCGAAATCGATGTCGTGCAGGTGGCGAACGAAGTAGAGAAGCGTCTGGCAAAAGTGCAGACCCCAATACAGGTTGCCGTGATGGGCTGTGTCGTCAATGGGCCTGGTGAGTCGCGTGACGCCGATGTGGGCCTGGCGGGTGGCAAAGGCAAAGGCATCATTTTCCGCAAAGGTGAGGTGGTCAAGACCGTGCCAGAGGACCAGTTTCTAGATGCAGTGCTGAAAGAAGTGGCGAGTTTGCTGCCGCCAGCAGAGGCCAAACTGGTGTATCCAGAAGGTGGCATTAAAGATGTGGTTGTCTCGCATCGTACACGTGATGAGGGTATGAATCTGCCACTTGTGAAAAAATAACAAGTGCGAGTGCATTTGAAATTCAAAAAGGCTGCTTCTTCTGAAGCAGCCTGGTGGGCAATACAGAACTCGAATCTGTGACCTCCACGATGTCAACGTGGCGCTCTAACCGACTGAGCTAATTGCCCTTGAATGGACATACTATAGCATTGTTGCCTACCCTTGTCAAGTAGGTTTTCCGCAAATTTGCCAACGCTACGCAAAAAATCTCCACTGAGACGCCGCATTCTATAGCGATTGTGCCGCGTCAGATGATAGTCGCGCAGAGACCATCGTGGTACAATAGCACACATGCGAACAATTTTTTTATTAGGACTTTCAGGCAGTGGTAAAAGCACCGTCGCGCAGATTTTGGCACAACGGTTAGGCCGACCCTTACTCGATGTTGACACGCTCATAGAGGAGGAGTGTGGAGAGCGCATTTCGGCTATTTTTGCTCGGCACGGTGAGGCGTATTTCCGTACCTGTGAAAGTCGCGCTTTGGCGCAGGCAGCCCAGACAGAAGGGGCTATTATTGCTACTGGTGGTGGCATTGTGCTACGGCCAGAAAATCGTCAAATAATGGCGGAACGCGGTCTTCGTATACTCTTGCAGGTCAACACGCATACCGCTTTACAGCGGCTGCAACAGCAGTGGCAAGGCGCGTTGGCTCGTGGTGAGGCACTTGAAGAACGCCCCTTGCTCTCTGGTTCCGATCCGCTGGCGCGTTTCCAGCAATTGCTTATTGAGCGTACTGCTTGGTATGAAGAGGCTGAGTATGCCTGTTCGACCGAGGCGAAAACAGCAGAACAGGTCGCGCAAGAGATACTGGCTCTACTGATTAGCATAGGAGAACTGGGTGGTGTTGCTCCTATCCGGCGTCCTGTCCATGTTGGCCTTGGGTATGAGACTATTGTTGAGTGGGGGGGTGTGGGGCGCCTGGCCTCGTACCTGCACGAACTCAACCTGCCTGCGCGCGTATTCCTTGTCACCGACAGTAACTTGCAGCGTCTCTACGGGCCGCTACTCATGCAGCAGTTGGCACAAGCGGGTTTTGAGCCATTACTTTATGTCGTTCCTGCTGGTGAAGCGAGCAAATCGCCACTCCAATTGAATGCAATCTATGACTGGCTCCTGGAGCAACATGCTGAGCGGCGTGAAGCTATTATTGCTTTTGGCGGTGGTGTGGTTGGTGATCTCGCCGGCTATGCTGCTGCGACGTATCTACGCGGTGTGCCATTGGTGCAGATTCCAACTTCGCTCTTGGCGCAAGTTGATGCTGCCATTGGTGGCAAAACAGGGATCAATCACCCACGTGGCAAAAACCTGATCGGCTCGTTTTACCATCCCCGTCTTGTACTTGCCGACCCCGCTCTTTTGCTGACTCTGCCCGTGCGCGAACGCACAGAGGGATGGGCAGAAGTCGTAAAATATGGTATCATACTCGATGCCGAACTGTTTGCTTTGTTGGAAATGCATGCTATTGCCTTGCGGGCGTTCTCTCATCCCCCTATTGCGCTGGTATGTCAAATTGTAGCACGTTGTATCGATCTGAAAATTGCCATTATTGAAGAAGATGAACGTGAACAAGGGCGTAGGGCAATCCTGAACTACGGGCATACGGTTGGACATGCTTTAGAGAATGTCGCGGGCTATGGGGAGTGGCTACATGGCGAAGCTGTCTCGCTTGGGATGGTAGCTGCTGCTCAGTTGGCTTGCGCCGCAGGCATGTTTGCACCAGAGGATGCGCAGCGTCAGAACCATTTGCTGGCAGATTTGGGTTTGCCGACCTCTTATAATGGTTCTGCACAGGCGGCAGCCATTCTGGCGGCGATGCAGATGGATAAAAAAGTTGCCAGCAAGCGGGTACGCTGGATTATGCCGCGTCAGCTTGGGGAGGTGACGGTCACGCCATTGCCTGATGAGCTGGTGCGTTCTGTGGTCGAAACGTTCTTTGCCCATCCACATCACCCACACCAACAACACCGCTAGAGAGGGATGCTACTACGATGGTGACAATTGCTGTCTTGAATGGGCCAAATCTCAATATGCTGGGAACACGTGAACCTACCATCTATGGCACAATGACGCTCGAACGCATCAACGCTCAACTTCAAGAGCGGGCATTGTTGCATGGTGTTACGGTGCAGTGTTTTCAATCAAATCATGAAGGGGCCTTGATTGATTATCTGCAAGAGCATACACCAAATCTAGATGGGGTGATTATCAATGCAGGGGCCTTGACACATTATTCGCTGGCTCTACGCGATGCCCTTGTGACAAGTACGTTGCCTGCAATAGAGGTACACCTGAGCAATATCTATGCACGTGAAGCGTTTCGCCATCATTCAGTGTTGGCCGCGATCTGTCGCGGGCATATTGTTGGTTTGGGTTGGCATGGCTACCTGCTGGCCTTAGATGCGTTGACTGAGTTATTGCGAGAGCAGCAAAAAGAAAGGTAGCTATGAATCACGAGCGATTACTGCAATTGCGGGTCTGGATTGCGCAACAAGGTCTTGATGCCTTCTATGTGACGCAGCCGCACAATCGATCTTATCTCAGTGGGTGGCTAAACGAGGATGTGGAGAGCAATAGTGCGCTTTTGGTGAGCCAGCAGCAGCATGTCTTGCTGACGAATGCGCTCTACGTGGAGGAGGCGAAGCAAGCGGCCATGGGCTGGGATGTACTGGTTCCCGAAAATCGTGACTATGCGGCGGCTGTTCTCAAACTTGCGCAGGAACATGGTTTGCAGAACATCGGTTTTGAGGCAAATGCGATCAGCTATGCACTGTATGAGAAGATACGCCAGGTAGGGACAGCACAGTATACATTGCATGCCTTTGAACAGAGCGCGTTGGAGGCTATGCGTTTGGTGAAGTCGTCGCAAGAGCTTGTGTTGCTCAGACGCGCCATCGCCATCACAGATGAGACATTTGCGCATCTCTGCGACTGGCTTGAGCCGGGGATGACCGAAAAAGAGGTGCAGTGGGAGGTTGCGCGCACGATGGTTGCATTGGGTGCAGATGGGCCTGCCTTTGAGACGATTGTTGCCTCCGGTTCAAATGGTTCAATGCCGCACGCGCAGGCAGGCTCGCGCCGTATCCAGCGCGGTGAACTGATTACGCTTGATATGGGGGCGCGTTATCAGGGCTATTGCGCTGACATGACACGTACAATCTGTCTGGGAGAACCTGCCGAGGCGCGTATGCGAGATGTTTATGAGCAGGTTCTACGCGCCATGCGAGCATGTGAGGCGGGTTTGCATGCGGGCTTGTCAGGCATTGCAGCTGATGCCTTAGCGCGGAATGTATTGGTGCAGGCTGATCTAGCCCAATACTATGTACACAGCACCGGGCATGGCGTTGGCTTGCAAATTCATGAAGGCCCATCGCTCTCGCAGCGCGCCCCCGAAAATGTGCCTCTTCCTGTTGGCTGTGTCGTGACTGTCGAGCCGGGTGTCTATATTCCGGGTTGGAGTGGCACACGGGTAGAAGATTGCGTGCTGATACAAGAGCATGGGGCTGAAGTGTTAACTCAGTCACCAACCACGTTGGTGATTTCTCGGTGAAGGAGTGCATATACATGATCTCGACTGGTGATCTAAAAAGAAATGTCACAATTGAATTTGAAGGCCAAATCTGCGCCATCTCTGATTGGCAGCATATTAAAATGGGCCGTGGTGGCGCAATTGTGCGCATGAAATTACGCAATCTGCGCACAGGGGCGATTTTTGAGCGCACGTGCGATGCCGGTGATAAGTTCAAGCGCATTTACCTCGATCAATCAACCGTCACCTATCAGTACAATGAGGGCGAGCAATATCATTTCATGGATACTTCCACTTATGACGATATTGTGTTGACGGAAGAGCAACTTGGCGATACCAAAAACTATCTGATCGATAACCTGGAACTGAGCCTTGTTCGTTATAATGATGAGCCGCTTTCTGTCGATCCGCCTGAAAAAGTTGTTTTGCGTATCACATATACGGAGCCGGGCTTTAAGGGCGACACGGCGACGGGTGGAACCAAGCCTGCTACAACGGAGACTGGCCTGGTTGTACAGGTGCCACTTTTTGTCTCGACGGGCGATCAGATTCGTGTCAATACGACTACGGGGACCTATGTAGAGCGTGCATAGTACCGGGCTATGTGTTCAAAGAGCAGGCCTTGATGAAAGCATTAGTTCGCACTGGCCCTGTTCACGCTCACATCCTGATACCATTGGAGTTTTGTCGTATGGATAGCAATAAGCAGCAATATAATGGAAGTTCCTCGTCTTCTCAAGCAGAGGAACTTCTCGAAACCATTAGTGTTGAGCAGTTACAGCATCTTGTGGGCTTGCTTGACCGCAGTGATATCTCGGAACTTGAGATCAAAAGTATTGGGCAGGGAACACGCTTGCTGCTGCGCAAAGCAAAGCTAGCAGAGGGGCAGGTGTCTCATGAATTGGTTCTGTCAGCGCAAGCAGAGTTGGTAGCCGTGCCAAAAGCGGTCACAGAGCAGAAGGTTCTTGCTCCATTGGTCGGTATTTTTCACGTGTGGGCCAAACCAAAGGGAGGCACGCTGGTTGCTGTAGGCGACCATGTGAAGACAGGTCAACTGCTTGCAACGATCCAATCGTTAAATCTCATCAATGAGGTGGAGGCTCCTACCGGTGGGCGCGTGACTGAAATTCTGGTGCAGGATGGGCAGCCTGTCGAATATGGCCAACCACTGATGATTATCGATAGTAAAGAGGAGCCAAATTAGGATGGACAGTGTAGGCCAGGGGTCTCTCTTTAGTGGCGAAACGGATGAATTGCATGTATTAAGTGTGAACGAACTCGCCACGTATCTCAGGACGTTGTTGGAGTATAACGAGATATTGCAAAATCTCTGGGTGCAGGGAGAAGTCTCAAACTGTAAAACATATCCCTCTGGTCATTGTTATTTTACGCTCAAAGAAAGCGATGCGCAACTCTCGTGCGTCTTCTTCAAAAATGCGCGTTTGCGCTCCGGCGCGCCAGAGTTGCGCGATGGCATGGCACTCGCCGTCAATGGCAGCATCTCTTTTTATGAGCGCGATGGCAAGCTTCAATGCTACGTGGACAGTGTCAAGTCATTGGGAGCGGGTGCGCTTTTCAAACGCTTTGAGGAACTCAAAGCACGTTTACGCAGCGAAGGCTTGTTTGAAGAAGCACGTAAACGCCCTCTGCCCGCACGGCCTGCTCTGCTTGGCATTGTCACATCGCCGCAAGCTGCTGCCTGGCGCGATATGTTACGTGTACTACGCATGCGCAATCCTCTTATCCGTGTGCTGTTCTCCCCCACTCTCGTGCAAGGCGCAGAAGCTCCCGCTGCCATCGCCGCCGCCATCGACTTGCTAAACGAACATGGTGAGGCCGATGTGTTGATTGTGGCACGTGGTGGTGGTTCTATTGAAGAGCTTTGGGCATTCAACGATGAACAGGTGGTACGGGCGATTGCGCGCTCGCGTATACCCGTGATTACGGGTATCGGCCACGAAACCGATTTTACTATCGCCGATTTTGTCGCGGATTATCGCGCTTCAACCCCTACTGCGGCTGCAAGCGTTGCCGTTGCGGATATTGCTGACCTGCAAGTTCGTGTGCAAGAACAGCACTTGCTGTTGGCGTCGCTGATGCAAGGCTATCTCGATCAGCGGCACGAACTGCTTAAGCAACACGTGCTTGAGCTGGAGCATCTCAGTCCTATCGGCATTATAGAGCGTCGGCGACAACAATTGGATGATCTTTCAGAGCGTCTCCATACACATATGGAACACCTCCTGACGCTGCGACGTGAGCGTTTGCGCGGCCTTTCGCTACGTCTGCACGCGCTTAGTCCATTGGTAACGATTGCGCGTGGCTATGCGGTTGTGCGTAAAGTGGAAGATCAGAGCGTGGTTTCGCAGGTGCAACAAATACAAGTGGGCGAGAAGGTACAAATCCAGTTGCAAAATGGGTCTATCTATGCGGAAATCTGTGCAGAGTAAAGGGGAGAAAACTATGGAGTCATTCACATTTGAGGAAGCGTTTGCGCAGCTAGAGGCAACCGTTGCGGCCCTGCAAAGCGGGCAACTCCCGCTAGAACGCGCCTTGCAGTACTATGAAGAGGGTATGCGTTTGGCACAACACTGTAATGGCTTGTTGCAAAAAGCCGAATTGACCCTGGAACAATTGAGCGTCTCGGCAGAAGGCGTGCTATCTACGCAGCCCTTTGAGGTCTAAACATCCACAACTGAAATGGAGGAATATGCATCACGATGTTGCATAATACGCTTTTTGATAACCGTATTTTGATTGCCTCATTGCTTGCCTGGGTGGTAGCTCAACTCTCTAAAACGATCTTGGACCTGATTCAGCAGCGCAGGCTTATTCTCAGCCGTCTGGTCTCATCAGGTGGCATGCCAAGCTCACATTCAGCTCTGGTAACCGGTCTGGCAACGGCAACTGGACGTGTGATGGGCCTCGGCTCGGCTTCGTTTGCGATTGCGGTGGTTCTTGCTAGTATTGTGATGTATGATGCAGCGGGCGTGCGACGGGCTGTCAGTATTCAGGCCCGCATTCTCAACCAGATGATCGACGAAGCATTTCAGGGTAGCCCGATGGCGGAAAAACGCTTGCGTGAATTAATTGGACATACACCCGTGCAAGTGTTTGTCGGTGCGCTGCTTGGCGTTGGGATTGCTCTGCTCATAACCGCATAAAAATCTGTATGAGGTAAATTTGCTGCAAAAAACCTCTACATTATTGACAAGATAGTGTATAATTTCTGACAAAGCAGTGTTGCTCTTCTGATTTTTTTTGCTAGCGTGCTTTCTGGAGTTCGCTTAAACTGCATGATAGAGGAGGTTGATACTTTAACGCGATATCGGTACGTGTTTCCCTTTTGTGTACATTTCGCTGTTCATCGTACATACAACATCTTCGTTGGTCGCTACTGCTATCTGTGCCATTGTGCCTACATGGCATAAAGGAGGCAATGCTTCATGGCTTCATCTCGTATTCGCGAAGTCACGACACAAGCAATGCTTGAAGAGAAGAAAAAACTCAAGAAAGAGTTTAACTTCTTCGACATGATTTTCTACACGGTCGCCGCAATTATTGGCATTGACACACTCGGTGCTGTCTCTTCTAATGGCGGCCAGGCGCTCACCTGGTTGCTCATTTCCGCCGTCACCTTTCTGATCCCCTATGGTTTACTCACCGCCGAACTCGGTAGCACATTCACACAAGAAGGTGGTGTCTACGAGTGGTGCAAACTGGCCGGTGGGCGTTTCTTCGCCGCTTGTGGTGCAATGCTCTACTGGATTTCTAATCCGCTTTGGGTAGGTGGCACACTCTCTGTCACCGCAATTGTAGCCATCAAGACGCTCTGGTTCGGCAATGCCAACTATCACTTTGGCGGCAATGTTGTCTCTGATGCGATCATTGAATTGCTGATTGCTTTAGCGTTTATTTGGGGCACAACCTGGTGCGCTATCATGTCATTGCGCTTCGGTAAATGGCTCTCGGTCTTTGGCTCTTATATCAAACTAGCCCTCTTCGCGCTCTTCATGATCCTCGCTATCACGTTCGTTTTTGGCGGACATGCAAGTGGTGCACACCTGACACTGACTGATCTGCTGCCCACCACCAACTGGGGTGCTGTCGTCACTGGTATTCTTCCCGCTCTGATTTTCAACTGGGTCGGTTTTGAACTGCAAAACGGCGCGGGTGAAGAGATGGAGAATCCTCAGCGCGACGTGCCACGCTCCATCATTCGCGCTGGTTTGATTGCCGTCATCGCCTATGGCGTGATTATTGCCGTCATTCTCTTCGCC
>DAICZM010000239.1 GCA_027311145.1 Ktedonobacterales bacterium | reverse complement strand
TGTAAGTTGTGGGAATTATGGTTGCGTCACCTGCAACGTTACGTGTTGTGATTGTCATGGTTGCGCCATCGGTTAGTGTGATTGGTTGCTTGTCTTGCAGCGAACCAACACGAATCTTCGGCCCTTGCAGGTCTTGTAAAATAGCTACGGGTGTGTTGAGTCGCTCAGAGAGTGCGCGCACACGTCTGATAATAGTCCCATGTTCCTCATGTGTGCCGTGCGAGAAGTTCAGGCGTGCAACGTTCATCCCTGCTCGTATTAAGCGTTCGAGTTGCTCTTCGCTCTCCGTTGCAGGTCCGATAGTACAGACAATTTTCGTTCGCCGCATAAATAACCCCTCTCGAAAAATAAATCTCGGTCGAAACAAACTTTGTATCCGTTGTGTATCAAGGGAATTATATCGTTATGACAAAGGTTTTACAAATTCATGAGTATTTTCTCGTGTTCATCTTGTACAATGAGAGTATATTGTATGCGCATGAAAAATAGGAGGCACGCGCTCTGTCATCACTGTTTCTGGCTATTCTGTGATATATAACCGCGCTCACCAATGCTCAGGAGGTTATCAGCGTGAACGCCTTCTTTATCAGTGCATTGCAGTTGTATGGCTATCCCGTATTGTGGCTAATTGTTTTTGTGGCTGCTGCTGGCGCACCTATCTCCGGTTCATTATTGTTGTTTGCCGCAGGTGCATTTGCCGCTCTTGGTGATTTCAATCTACTCGTGCTGTTTCTGGTTGCTCTAAGTGCAGCTGTTTTAGGTGATACACTCGGCTATCTGATCGGACTGCGTGTGGGAAATCCGCTGCTGACATGGTTTGAACAGCAAAAAAAATTCCGTTGGTTCTCACCGAGTACCGTGGAGCAGGGGCGTGCCTATTTTCGTGAGAAGACGTCTTGGGCAATTTTTATCACACGCTTTCTCATTGTCGCCCTCGGCGGTCCTATCAATTTTTTGGCGGGTATCGAGCAATATCCATACCGCAAATTTTTAGTCTGGGATATCAGTGGGCAAATACTGAGTGTGCTACTTTCCCTCGGCCTCGGCTATATTTTTGCTGAAAGCTGGGAAGAGGTTGCCAGTATCTTTGGCGCATTTTCCAGCTTATTGCTGGCTTTGCTCGCTGTGATTGTGTTGAGCGTGTTACTCGTGCGCAAGGTGCGCCAGAGCAAAAAGAAGCAATTTATCCCTATTGATAACCAGGAAGAGCCACGAATGCAGGAATGTAAAATTGGAGATTAGGAATGGTTCACCTGTGCAGAGAGCACGCCCAATCATCTTGATTCTGACCACGCAGACAGGCGGTGGTCATCTGAATTTGGCGCAGTCTCTCAAGGGTATCCTGGAAACTGCTTATGATGTCCGTATTATGAACCCGCAATCCCCTTCTGTGGAGCGCAGTTACACGCTGGCAATGCGGCATGGTGCATACTTTCTTACCTGGCAACATGTCTGTACCGATCACCCGCTATCCGCCCTCTTATTTCAGCGCATGCTCTCTGGCCTGGTCCGCGAACGTATCAGGCAATTGCTAGAGCAGGTTCGTCCACACCTCCTGATAACAACGCATGCCCTGCTTGCTTATGCGGCTGCTCGCGCCAATGAACAACTCAGCAAGCGTATCCCGCTCGTGTTTCAGTTGACTGATCTGGGTCGTTTACACATGACGTGGTTCAGTGAGCGACATGCCGATGCCTATCTCGCCCCAACGCCCGAGATTTTCGCACAAACTATTGCACAAGGGATTGCGCCTGCTCGTGTCCATCTCACCGGGCGCCCTGTCCGTCCTCAGTTTCTCACGGTCGATTTGACACCTGGTGCCCGCTCTAAAACGTTGCAAGAGCTTGGCTTGGATCAAGAGCGGCTGACCATTTTTTTACAGGGCGGTGCTAATGGTGCGACGAGTGTTGAGTGCACTCTCCAGCAGCTACTGCGTGCCGCTGTGCCTGTACAGATTATGCTTGCGCTGGGCAACAATCCTGTGCTAGCTCAACGCTGCGCAGGCTTGAAGGATGTTGTTCTTCTGCCGTTTACGCCCTCGATTGCCCCCTACCTAGCGGCTGCGGATGTCATTGCAGGCAAGGCGGGGGCGAGCTTTATCAGTGAGGCCTTTATGGTCGAAAAACCATTCCTTGCTACCGATTTTGTGCGGGGCCAGGAAACGCCCAATCTGTCTTTTATTGAGCGTCACGGCTTAGGATGGGTTTGTCTGGATGCGCAGGCCCAGCAGTCACTTCTGAGCAGCATTGTGACAAACCCAGCCCTACTTGCCGAACAGCGAGCGGGGATTCAAGCCTATAAACGCTGGAATATGCAAGCCAATCAAGCGATTTTTCCACTGATTGAGCGATTACTGGGTGACACGAAACCCTAAGGCTAAGGAGTCACTTCATTTTGCGCGTCGCGCCAGTTAACCGTTGGCAGAATCACTTGCTGATTGATGGAGGAACGCTGCGCGATGGCAAACGCAAGCATTGAAGCAAGAACCGTTTCGCTAAGGAGATGGGGCTCCAGACCGAGCTCGATCAGGCGCGTGTGAGTCGCGTTGTAATAATGCTGTTCCTGTTCAACGCGTGGGTTGGGAAAAAATTTTATCTGTGCTTCCAAGCCAAAATGTTTACTTTGTTCGACAACCATTTCAGCCAGTTCATTCAGCGAGAATTGCTCGGTGATCTGATTAAAGACGCGGTACTCACTCTCTTTGGGCGGTGACATAATCGCTAGTTCGATGCAGCGGATCGTATCCATCAGATTAATGTAGCCACGTATCTGCTGGCCCTGGCCGTAGACAGTCAAGGGAGAGCCGGCAACGGCCTGCACGCAGAAACGATTGAGAGCAGTCCCATAGATCTGATCATAGTCAAAACGAGTCGCTAGGCGTGTATCAAGGGCGGTTTCAGCAGTCTCAAAGCCATAGACGATGCCTTGATTCAGGTCGGTGGCGCGCAATCCCCAGATTTTGCAGCAAAACATGATATTATGACTGTCATGGACCTTGCTAAGATGATAGAAAGACCCCGGCTGTTTGGGATAAGGTAGAATGTCAGAGCGACCTTTGTGGTGTATTTCGATAAAGCCTTCTTCGATGTCAATATTGGGTGTGCCATATTCGCCCATTGTTCCCAATTTCACAAGATGGCAAGCGGGTGCGAACTCCTTGATGGCGTAGAGTACGTTGAGTGTTCCCACAACGTTATTGGTTTGTGTGAAAACAGCATGTTTGCGGTCGATCATAGAATAGGGGGCAGAGCGTTGTTCAGCAAAATGTACAACGGCGTCGGGCTGTAGCTCCTGAAAAATGGCGGCAAGTGCCTCATAATCCATCACATCCCCAATCCGCATGTGTATCTGTTTCCCCATAAGGGCTTTCCAGACGGCGATGCGTTCGTGCAATGTCTGGAGTGGAATCAAACTATTAAAGCCGCGTTCAAGATCAAAATGACGACGCGACAGGTTATCAAAAATTGTGATATCGTGGCCTTTTTCAGACAGGTAGAGTGCCTGAGGCCAACCAAGATAGCCATCACCGCCAAGGATAAGTATGCGCATAAGTCCTCCATCATGCTACTGAGATCATCGGGTATCTCTTCATAGAAGAGTTTTCGGCATAAAAAAGTTACAAAAGAAGCTAAGAGCTAAAATCGGCTCTCTTTTTCTTATGAACTAAAGATGTCATGTCTCGTCTGCTTGTTCTCTCTCTACCTTTTGTTTACTTTTTTTGCTTATTGTATTATTTCATAGTCTTGAAGTCACTGCTAGTAAATCTCCCTCTCTGAGCGAAAATGGTGCTGAGCAGGCGGAAAAGATTGACATTTTTGGTGTTGCGTGCTATCCTAGTCAAACCGTAGTTCAGGGGTGCGGTGATCTATTGTGCGCGCCGTATACGAACTGGTGCTACCGAAAATACAAAACCCCATTTAGTGGGGAAGAGGTGAGAAGAAGAAAATATGGCTGTTAAAATTCGTTTAACACGCACGGGGAAAAAGAAGGCCCCTAGCTATCGTATTGTTGTTGCTGATGTGCGCTCTCCACGCGACGGGCGTGTTATTGAGCGGATTGGCTGGTATAATCCATTGGTTGAGCCATCCGCAATTCATGTCGATGAAGAGAAAGCCTTACACTGGCTTAAAAACGGCGCGCAACCAACCGAATCGGTCGCGTCTCTGCTCAAGCGCGCAGGCGTTCTTGCTCGCTTTGAGGCGATGAAAGCCGCGGCTCCCGTGCAGGCATAGTTTGGCTCATGCTGGCTCAATCACATCTTTCTACGTGGTGGCGTGAGCGAGCAGCACAGCTCTAAAACTCAACGATGGGTTAATGTGAAATATGCGTAAACTTGTTGAGTATATTGCTCAATCGCTGGTAGATAATCCATCTGCGGTGCAGGTGCGCGAAGTGCGTAACGACCGCAATGCACTGATATTGGAACTGCATGTAGCATCTGATGATTTTGGCAAGGTGATTGGACGGCAAGGGCGAGTTGCGAAAGCAATGCGCACGCTTCTCCGTGCGGGTGGTGCACGAGAAGGGCGTCATACCTCGCTAGAAATTTTATGAGAAATGATAGAGAGATGAAAGACGTGCAGAGCAAGACGGAATGGGCTACTATTGGCAAAATAGTGGCCCCTTTTGGCATTAAAGGCGAGGTAAAAGTTTTCTCGTTGAGCGACATTCCTGATCGTTTTGCCATGCTCAAGAGCATTTATCTTGGTCCCGAATATCGCTCGTATGCTATTCGTGCCGTGCGTCCCTATCGCGGTGATATGTTGATCCTCAAGCTGGCAGGCGTCAATAGCACGAATGATGCTGAGCTATTGCGCAATCTCGAGATCTTTATCCCGCTCGATGCATTGGCGAAACTTCCCCCCGACTCCTACTACCAGCATGATATTCTTGGCTTGCATGTTGTTATGCTTGATGAGCAAGAAGTTGGCATCATCACCGATATCATCGTGACGGGGGGCAATGATGTCTATGTGGTCAAAACCCCTGCTGGACACGAAGTTTTGATCCCCGCCATTAAAGATGTGGTCAAACAGATTGACCTCCTCCGCCATTTGATGTATATTGATCCTATCAAGGGTTTGCTTGATGACGACGCCATCGTCATTCAAAATGATCCAGTGGCAGATTCTTTTGAATTTGAAGAAGAAGGTGAGCAACAAGCAACTAATCTTGATGCAAGGGAATAAACTCAGCATCGTCCGTGTTTCTACTAGTGAGTATGCTGAATTCGAAATGCCTGGATACCCGTAAAAAGAGTAGAAGCTATGCAATGGCGAAATCCGCTTTCATAGCATAGAGGCGTTACAGTATTCCGTAGGGAGGTGTCTCATGTCTGACCATATCCCCACTCTTGCTGATATTTGTAGTGCTATTGCTGATGGACATATCGATGCATCGGTAGAAGGCGATGTGTACCAGTTGAATGCACGTGAATTGCGCCGCTATTTAAGAAGGCTACACTCGCGTTCCTCTGCCGCCATTCCGATTGCTCCTGACGCAGCGCCGGTATCTGAAACGAATCTGTGGGCTGCACTTGCCCGTATTTCTGTTGCATAGGCCGTTTGGGCCGTTTTTTTATTTCTGGCCCATCCTCTCCTCACAGACGAACATGGGACATGGTTGCGTTCCGTAAGCAGAAGGACTATAATAGAATAGATGAGAGCAGGTCATCGCATACGATGGCGGTTATCTGTTAGCTGTCTGCATTCTGCTCTGTTTCAGGTAAATGGAATTGCCACTGTTTTCCAGATTGGTGTCTTGAGCCACGTGGGACAACAAAGAATGCTCACTTGAAGGAAAGGTTTTCATGGAGCCACTCGATAACGATTTTGACTATGCTGCGATACGTGAGAAAGTTGCGGTACAGCGTCGCTCACGATCTATTTCAAGAACCGCTCGTTTTAATTTTCTGCTCATTATTCCCGCCCTGGCCTTATTGTGGGTCTTGTATCTGATTGGGGCTGCCGTTTTTCAATGGCGCATCACCGATGCCGTCAATCCGATTATGACCTTAATGATTTTCCTCTTCCTGCTCGCCGCTGCTATTTTGTTCTGGGCCACTGCACCAAAATCAGAGTAGTGTTATCGGCATAGAAAAAGCCTGACCAGCATACACATAAGATTACATGGATGCTGTCCAGGCTTTTTGGCTGCATCTATGCGAGATGCAGCCAGCCGTTGCTGTCAGGCGCGATGCCAAGCTGCTTACCCCAAAGACAATAGGCGATCAGTTCAGCTGACTCGACCAGGCGTGGACCGGAACGATTCATGTAATAGTTGCCATCAATCAGATATACTCTGCCTTCGCGCACTGCATCTAATTGCTGCCACTCCGTTCTTTCCTGTAATAGTGGTAATTCCAACAGCGTCCGCTCTAGCGAGAAACCACAGGGTGAAAGTAACAAAACATCAGGGTTAGCAGCCGTCAGGGTTTGCCAGTCAAGCCAGGGTGAATGGATGCCAACTTCGCCGAATACATTCTCCCCACCCGCATAACTGACCAGTTCAGGTGTCCAGTTGCCTGCCGCCATCAGCGGGTCAAGCCATTCTAACACACCCACGCGCGGCTGCCCTTTCCCTTGCTGTGCAACCAGTGCTGCGCTCCGCTGGCGTAGGTTTTCCAGGCGATGCTGATAGCCTTTTATAAGCTGTTCTGCTTGTTTCGCCCGTTCTAATGCTTTGCCGACGCGTAGCATATCCTCCCAGACATCACTGAGTCGGTAGGGGGCCAGCGAGACAATTTGTGGATGTAGGCCTGTGACTTGTTGCAGGGCAAACCTGACATCGCGCTCACTGACTGCGCAGACTTCACATTGCGTTTGGGTGAAAATGATATCTGGTTGCAAGTGCTGTAAAAGATCAGTATTAATCTGATAAATACTAAGGGCCTTGAGGGCATTCTCTTGTACATTTTGCTTGCTTCGTGCCAGTTGTTTGATTTGCGCGTCGATTTCGCTGCTGCTGCCTTCTACAGTAATCTGTACCGTGCTAACTAGCGGCAACTGTAATACCTCGGGTGGGTAGTCACACTCGTGCGAACGTCCTACCATCTGATCGAGACAACCGAGAGCTGCGATCATCTCCGTCGCACTAGCTAGTAATGAGACAATGCGCATAAAAAATCCTTTGAGCGGTGTTCTCTCCTGGAGCAACGTGTAGTTGTGATCTGCTCGTTGCTGATATTGTATCACAGCGCTGATTTTTGGTCTCCCTCATA
>DAICZM010000238.1 GCA_027311145.1 Ktedonobacterales bacterium | reverse complement strand
TATATACAGGATTTTGTGTGGGATAGGGGAGGAGTGGCGCGCATGGATTCCGACAAATTCGTGCTGGTATAAGCAGGGTGAAGCTGGCCTCGCCCTGCTTGTGTGCTGCTGTTCTCTAAGAGGAAACATGGTCAATGGGACCAGCCATTGTGGGGTGAGGTTGGTTGCGAGTCGCTCCATGTATCGTCATACCATTGTTGTCCTTGCGCTTGGCCCGTCCCGTTGTTTTCACTGTAGTTGTTATAGCCATCGTAGCGTTGCTCCGAGGATAATGGCGAGGGGGGATACGGTGTTTGCTCTGACGGCAGATACGCGGGTGTATAAGCTGCGAACGGCTCTGCTGAGCGTGGTGGTGGGAGGGCAGCCCCTGAGCCATACCCGCCGTTCTGGGGGGCACTGAGAGGACTCTGTGCGGTCGCACTGACTGTACGGAAGAGGCCACTGAGGCTCATGGGTGTTTCGGCATCGTCTTCTAACGTGGCATTTGTGCCATCGGGGGTACTTGACAAATAGCCCTGATTTTCGCGCAGTTTGAATGCTTCTACGGATGAGCGGAGTTGCTCAACGAGGCGCGCAAGGCGTTCCATGCTCTGGGAAGCTTCGTGCGTACTCACGCTGCTCTGGCGTGTCGCTTCGGAGACGCCGTGCATAATTTGTACTACCGTACTCGACGTTTGTAGCTGTTGTGTGGCGAGCGCATTAATGGTCTCAATTGCGCGGGCTTGCTGCTCTACAGCAGAGAAGAGCGACTCTAGTGAGACACCGACCTCTTGCGTCAATTGTGTACCAGTCGCCGTTTCGCGCTCGGTATCCTGGATAGCGACGGCGACCGCACCGATCTCTTCGCGGACGTTGCGCACGATACGGGCAATAATCCCCGTTTGTTCTTTGGCCCGCTCGGCAAGGCGGCGGATATCAGCGGCAACAGCTCCGAAGCCTTTGCCGTTTTCGCCAGCCATAGCGGCTTGGATTGCTGCGTCTAGTGCCAATCTATTTGTCTGATGTGCGATGCTACCAATGACACTGACAATCTCTTCGATCGCGCGTGAACGATCACCGAGGGTCTGAATTTTTGCGGCTGTCCCTTGCACGTTTTCGCTGATGCGTCCCATGCCCTCGACTGCCTGCCGCATAGCTTGTCGTCCGGTGAAAGCATTCTGACGCGCGGTGCGAGCGATCTCATAGGCAACCTGTGTACGTTCTGCCACTTGACGGCTGGAACCGGCCATCTGCTCTAGTTCAGTTGCCGCCTCTTCAATCTGATGAATCTGCGTATCGCCTGTTTCGACTAGCTGTGTCATGCGGTCAAGAATGGTAACTGTTGATTTATCCACTTCGTTCGCTACCATTTTCACGTGGACCACCAAGCTGCCCAATTCCTCAACCATGTAGTTGAAAGAGTCGGCTAGCACGCCTAGCGCATCCGCTGTTACCTCGGCCTGAATGCGTAGATCACCCTCACCGACGCCGCTGACCTCGCTCACCAGTTTTTCTACCTGTGTCTGTAGATTATCGCGTTGGGCTTGTGTTTCCTGAATCAGGTGGACGATATTGTCCAACATATTGTTCATTGAGTTCGCCACCATGTAGATTTCATCCTGAGCGGCGATATGGGCGCGAGCCGTGGTCTCCCCTTTGGCGATGCGCCGGGTCAGCGCGGCTAACTGACGCAAGGGATCGGTGATGGTGCGATTCACAACATACCCAATTGTGATGACCACAGCCAGCGTGATGAGAAAAGCGATCGCCGTGACTAGCACGATGGGGTTGGTCTGCGATGGGCCAACCTGTGCGACTTTATCGCTGATTGCACTGGTGACCTTGATGATCGTACTCCATGCATTGCGCACGGGCGGAAAAGCAGTATTTGCCAACATCACGTCGTGATTGGTCTGATCAATGGCTGCTCCCGTGAGGATATCGTTCAGGGCTTTGTTGTGGAGTTGACGATACGTGGGCCAGTATGTCGTGCTGATCTGTTGGATCAGGCTTTGCTGCTCTCCTACAATTGGGTCATTGGGCATATTGCCTTGAATTATGGTGCGAATCGTACTCATCTGGGGTGCGGTTGCCAGCAGATAATTCTGTTGATAGGTCGCGATATCAAGGCCGAATTGTTTTTCGAGACTTTGCACTTCTTTGACTTGTGTGGGTGATGGAGCCTGCGTAGAGATCATCCCACTGCCATAGCGACTGTTGTAGAGCATGTTCAGTATATCATTGATACGTGGAACGTAAGTCTCGGTGGTGGTGACAGCTTGCAGGGTGTTAAGACTGGTTTTGACTGCGTCACCTCTCGTGTTCAGCGTGCTTACAAAAGTGAAGCCGAGAACAGTGATTACGATACCCGGAATGACTGCGGCTAGTAAAAATGCATAGAACAGACGGCGAAATATTGGCATGTTCGAGATGAGTTTTAGCATGTGCGCTCCAGTCCTCTCAGTGCGGTCGTATGACGATCTATCAGCAAATAAAACGATGGCAATTTCACGCATAACGCGGCATTTGTCAATATATGGCGAAAATAGTACCAGAAAACCCGAACAACCAAAGGTGAGTGTACTCTACTTTTCACGTGATTG
Source organism: Ktedonobacterales bacterium (assembly GCA_027311145.1). Taxonomy (GTDB): domain Bacteria; phylum Chloroflexota; class Ktedonobacteria; order Ktedonobacterales; family Ktedonobacteraceae; genus DTNP01. The sequence goes on along the minus strand of DAICZM010000238.1, from coordinate 4,654 downwards.
AAATAAAAAATGTACGGAATGGCCTGAATATCCTATCATTGCAAAATAGACATGCTATTTGGACCGCCTTCCATGCGTATCTCATGCTTTGTTGCGTTTGTGTTGGTCGAAGTGTCCGTCTTGCTTCAGACGTGCTATACTTTATGAAGAACACAATCACCTTGTCGAGGGAGTTTTGGTATGGATTTGTTCTCTGTTGCCCGCTGGCCTTTTCAGAAGGTTCTCATTGCCAATCGCGGTGAGATAGCGCTGCGGATCATTCGCGCCTGTCGTGAATTGGGCTTGAAAAGTGTTGCTGTCTATAGCGATGCCGACCGCAACGCGCTCCACGTGCGCATGGCCGACGAAGCTTATCACATTGGCCCTGCGCTTGCTGCCAAGAGTTATCTACATATTCCGACCTTGCTTGATGTGGCAAAACGCTCCGGGGCGCAGGCAGTGCATCCGGGCTATGGTTTTCTCTCCGAGAATGCCACCTTCGTTGAGGCCTGTCAGGCGGCAGGCCTGATTTTTGTTGGCCCACCACCAGCGGCGCAGACCGCTATGGGCGAAAAAACTGCCGCTCGCCGCACGGCTCAAGCTGCCGGTGTGCCAATCGTGCCAGGTGCCATGAGCGATGTGGAAGAGGACGCGCAAGCGTTTGAGATTGCCAAACATCTGGGTTATCCTATTTTGCTCAAGGCGGCGGCAGGCGGTGGGGGCAAAGGCATCCGCTTTGTGCGCGATCCGAAAGACTTGCTCTCCTCGTTGCGTACCGCTCGTAGCGAGGCCAAAAACGCCTTTGGTGATGGGCGTGTCTATTTAGAAAAAGCCATTGCGCCCGCTCGCCATATCGAAGTGCAGTTTATTGCCGATACACATGGCAACGTTGTTCATCTCGGCGAGCGCGAATGCAGCATCCAGCGCCGTCACCAAAAACTTATTGAAGAGTCACCTTCACCGGTTGTTAGCCCCGAACTGCGCGAGCGCATGACCAGCGCAACTATCGGCCTCGTGCGCTCTATCCACTACGTCAATGCTGGCACTGCTGAGTTTCTACTAGGACCCGAAGGCAACTTCTACTTCTTGGAAGTCAATGCGCGTATTCAGGTCGAGCATCCTGTGACCGAGTGGGTGACGGGCATTGATCTTGTGCAAGAGCAGTTCCGCGTTGCCGCTGGCTTGCCGCTCTCGTTTACACAGGATGACATCGCTTTTAGGGGGGCGGCTATCGAATGTCGTATCTCGGCAGAAGACCCTGAGAACCGTTTCTTGCCGGCCACCGGTACAGTCGTTGCCTTGCAAGAGCCATCAGGTCCGGGTGTACGCATCGAAAGTAGTCTGTATGCAGGCTTACAGGTTCCCCTTTATTACGATCCGTTGCTCTCGAAACTGATTGTCTGGGGCCGAGACCGTATGCAGGCCATTGCGCGTATGCGACGCGCCCTCGCCGAGTATCAGATTCTGGGCGTGCGTACCACACTGCCTTTTGCTCGCTGGCTGATGGACCAACCGGGCTATCTCGCTGCCGATATCTCTACCGACTTTATCGCAGAAGAACGGGATACGCGCCTGCAACAGGCAAATCCCGCAGAAGAAGAGCGCAATGCAGAACTCTCGCTTGACCAAATCGCGGCTATGATGGGTGGTTTGCTTTTGCAGGAGCAGATCGAGGATGAAAAACAGCGTATGCATCCTTTGGGTAATAGTGGTGAGGCGGTGCAACGCTGGCGTGATGCCTCGCGGCGTGATATGCTGCGGCGTCTCTGATAGCATATCACGCCACATGCGCTATTTCTCGGCAACGGGTGGTGGCAGCTCAAAAGGCGGTGGCGTTTGGCCTCGCCGTTGTGCCGCCGCTGCTTTCAGTTGTTCAACCGCCATATAGGGAACAGCGCGACCGCCAAGTGGCGTAGGATGAATGCCGGGGCCATGAAAATCTGTGCCCCCGGTTGGGATTAACTGATACTCGTTTGCCAGAGTCAGCAAGGCCTGCTCATCTTGTGTGGTGTAGGGGCCGTAGTAAGTCTCCAGGCCGACCAGCCCTGCCGCACGGAGACCAGGAAGCCAGTTGCGCAATTCGGTCAAGCCTGGCAATGTGATGGGATGCGCGATTACAGGCAAGCCGTTCGCACTAACAATCAGACGGACAGCATCTTCGGGTGAGAGTTTATAGCGTGGCACATAGGCCGGACACCCTGTGCCAATATAGGTATCAAACGCCTCGCCGATAGTTTGCACATAGCCTGCCTCTAGCAGGGCTTTGGCCACATGTGGACGCCCTACTGATCCCTGAGCGATCTCACGTACACGCTCCCAGGCTACATGGACGCCTTGCTCGTTTAATAGCTCAACCATACGTTGCCCACGCCGCTCGCGTGCGTCGCGCAAGACTTTCAAAATCGCCTGGAATGCCGGACGCTCATACTCTAGAAAGTAGCCCAGGACATGGACCTCGCCCCCATGCGTGTCGGTGTTGACCTCAATGCCAGGAATAAAATCAATGCCCTGCTGGCGTGCGGCCTCGGCAGCCTCGACAATGCCATCGGTGCTATCGTGGTCGGTCAAGGCTAGTATGCTGATATCGGCCTCTTTGGCATGCGCAAGAAGTTGTGTCGGTGTATAGATACCGTCCGACGCCGTGGAATGCGTATGCAAATCTATAATCTGTGCCATCTGGCCTCTTCTCTCTTTCTCTTTTTGCTGAAGCTCTTGCATGAATTAGCGGGCATAGTCGATGGTGCGTGTTTCGCGTACCACACATACTTTGATCTGGCCCGGATAATCCAGGTTGTCTTCAATTTTATGCGCAATCTCGCTCGCGAGGCGGCTGGCCGCGAATTCGTCAATCTCTTCCGGTTTCACGATAATGCGAACCTCGCGTCCAGCTTGAATGGCAAAGGATTTTTCAACGCCTGTAAATGAGTTCGCGATATTCTCCAAAGCCTCCAGGCGTTTGATGTACAGGTCGATAGTTTCACGTCTGGCACCGGGGCGAGCGGCTGAAATGGCATCCGCCGCCTGCACAATCGCCGCTTCCAGCGTTTGTGGCTCCGACTCGGTGGCGTGATGGGCGACCATCGCATGGATGATTTTGGGCGACTTGCCAAAGCGGCGTGCAATCTCACCACCGACGATGGCATGTGGCCCTTCAACCTCCTGATCTATCGCTTTGCCTAGATCATGCAGGAGCGCGGCTGTTTTACAAACATTGACGTCGGCCCCCAGTTCATGGGCCATCGTGGCGGCCAGGATGGAGACCTCGACCGAGTGAGCCAGCACGTTTTGCCCATAGCTGGTGCGGAAGTGCAAACGGCCCAGGATTTTGAGTAGCTCTGGTTGTAAGCCGTGTACGCTTGCTTCGAGTGCGGCGCGTTCGCCTGCATCACGCACAACCAGCTCAACCTCCTGGCGAGCTTTCGCCACGACCTCTTCGATGCGTGAGGGGTGAATACGTCCATCGAGAATAAGCTTGTTGAGGGCGATGCGCGCGACCTCACGCCGCACAGGGTCGAAACCAGATAAAACCACCGCTTCGGGCGTATCATCAATAATCAGATCAACGCCGGTCGCCGCCTCTAACGCCCTGATATTGCGTCCCTCGCGTCCAATAATGCGCCCCTTCATCTCTTCGTTAGGCAACTGTACGACCGAGACGACCGCCTCCGCCACCTGATCGGATGCGCAGCGTTGAATTGCCAGTGTGATGATTTCGCGTGCGCGTGTTTCTGCCTGCTCACGGGCCTCCTCTTCTATCATACGTACACGTTGTGCTGCTTCTGTGCGTACCTGCGTCTCGATGCGATTGAGCAATAGCTCACGGGCCTGCTCTTCCGTGAGCTGGGCAATGCGCTCCAACTCGCTTTGTTGTTGCCGCTTGAGTGCCTCAAGCTCCTCGCGTGTCTGCTCAAGCGCGCGCTCCTTGTGATTGAGACGGCGTTCACGTTGTTCCAACGTCTCGATTTTGCGCTCCAGTGTCTCTTCTTTTTGCTGTATGCGCCGCTCCTGGCGCATAATCTCAGCACGCCGCTCAGTATTTTCGCGCTCAATCGTGGCACGGAACTGTGCGGCCTCATCACGAGCCTCGCGCAAAGCCTCTCGTTGCAGTGTCTGAACTTCAAGTAACCGTCGCTCGCTGGCTTCCTTTTCAGAGCGCAACTCTTGCTCGAAGCGAGCTTTATTCTGCGTTCTCCCATATAAATAGCCTGCTGCCAATGCCAGTGATGCACCGATGAGCAGGATAAATGCAAAGAGAATCATGGTCGATGTATTGAACACCTCGGCCTACCTCCCAGGGAAACGGACGCGCTCTATTACGTCCCTACGGCCTGTAATGCCCTAAAACGGGCAAATATATACATTGATTCTGTCAATATTTTTGCTAACAGTATGCAAAAATGTACTATACGGCAACTATACTATATAGGAGTGTTAACCAGACGTCAAGAAGGGCGCAAGGACCGCTTGCCATGAGCGTTTTACCCGCTTTCGTAGGGGTCTTCCCCTACTTTTGTAGGAGGGCTTTATCCAAAAGTAGGGGCTTATTGCGTGAAGTGTGGATTATCGTGTAACGTATATTCGTATAGATATGTGTATGTACTCGTTACTCTGCTTCGTGTCATAAATCACTGCGTGGATAAGCATGGTAAGCTGACTGAAATACAGGTATGATGAA
>DAICZM010000237.1 GCA_027311145.1 Ktedonobacterales bacterium | reverse complement strand
ATATAATACCAGAGCATGTATATTTTTCTCTGACATGCCATGCCACGATAGACTACATAGGAGCATCCATGAAAAAAGAGACACAAGACCAGTCAACTACGCCCACATCTGCACTTCAACGTCTTATCGCTGAGGATGCGCTCGGACAATTGCGCAGAAGCGAGGGACTGATGGCACAACTTGGTAGCGAAGGCGACGAACTCAAGCTCGATTGGGTCGAGGGCATTGCACGCTTGCTGGCAGATAGCACACAATTGGAAGAGGTCGAGGGGCAAGCCCAACGTCTCTGGCAACAAGGCATTCGCCACATCATCTGGGCGGGAATGGGCGGCTCTGTCCTCACCGTGCGCGTGCTGGCCGAACTAGGCTTTTGTGCAAGTCAGAACGGACAATATAGCGCACTCTACCCGTTGGATAGCACTGATCCAGCAGCGTTAAATGCGCTTATACACCAGATTGCCGCCAGCAAACAGCTTTCACTCGATACCACTCATAGCGCGTCACTGCTGCATGATTTATTTGACGATGTACTGATGGTCGGCGTGTCGATGGGCATGACCTCAGAAGAACCCATCACACACCTCATGTGGTTCAGCGAGTTGTTACAGCAAGCCTCGCTCCCGCTCTCTGAACATCTGCTAGTGATGACGCTGCCCAATTCATACCTCGACCAGTTCGCGCAGGAACGCGCTGTTCCACGCTGGTCGCTGCAACTGGATGGGCGCACAGGCACGGGCGGACGTATGAGCGCACCGACCACACGGGTCTTTCTACTGCCTGTTGCCCTCTATCTTACACGCTTGACGGGCACAACGGGTCAACTCAGGAACGTTTTACAAAACGCGTGGCAGGACTACGATCTCGCCTCAGCGGAGAGCAAACCAGCACAACATCCGTTCGTCCAACTGGCCATCGCGTTGAACGATGCCAGCCAGGATAGCGCATGTCGCATGCTGGTTGAGATGCCCACCCACTGGGAAGTGTTAGTTGCCTGGATTGAACAGTTAATGGAAGAGAGTCTCGGCAAAGGCGGCAAGGGTATCGTTGCTTTCCATACGCAAGACCTGAACCAACAGGCACGTAGCTATACAGAAGATGGCATGCTACATGTACGCGTCGCTACAGAGAACAAGCCATCGGCTCTTGAGTCAGGCTCATTCATCCTTGAGCAACCCACAATGGCTGCGAGTGACCCACGCGCCCGCCTCGCAGCAGTGGCAACGCAGTTTCTCGGCTGGCAACTGACGATGGCTCTCTATGGCTACCTACAACACATCACCTTCGCAGGCCAACCCGCCGTCGAAAACTATAAAGCGCGCGCCCGTGTCCTGCGCGCTCAAGGTGACCCATTACATATCACCCACGATTGGCCCGCACAAAGCTCGCAGTACGGCATGACGTTACTCGCCCCTGCGCATTATCTCGATACATCAGCAACACCAGCCGAAGTGTTTGCGCGCACCCTGCTTGCGGCAGCACGGGCATCCTCCCCACAAGATGGCGTGCGTTATCTCGATTTAACGTTTAATGGCGCAGTTCCCGTTACTTATACCCAGATTGCCACAACATATTTTTCGGCTATAGGAAATTTACTGCTGGGTGTACCGGTGAAACTGCGCCATGCGCCGGCGGATTATCATTCAACGGAGCAGGGCGAGATGGATGGTTTGCCCACACTGATCAGCTTGCGCGTACTTTTGCGCGAACATGAACCTGTTCTATTCGGGAATTACAGTGATATCTTCCTGTTGGCCCAGGCCGTCAGCACATGGCAGGCAATGCTTGAACAAGGACGCCGCTGCTTTCTGCTCGTCCTCACCGGCCAGCCAACAGAAGCAGAGCAACAATTGCGAGGATTTTTCAATGATGTCACAGCATTGGTGCGTAAGGAGCTGGAAGCATGACCGAAAAACTGCGCTTTGCGATCGTCGGTGCCGGCGTAATTGCCCCGACCCATACAGAAGATTGCGCAGTTACCATTCTACGTTTCGCCAATGGCGCGCTCGGCGACTATGGTAGCAACACAAAAAAGAGCAACGCGACCAAGCCTTCTGGCGCAATGAGCAATCCAGTAGCATTGTCAGTGCAGAGCCATGCCTTACAGTTTGCGGATATGCTACGGGCTATTCGTGATAACGGCACGCCCCTTGTTGATGGTCATGAAGGACGCAAAGCAGTCGAGATCATCTTGGGTATCTATGAGTCAGCACGTACAGGAAAAGAGGTACAATTCACATGATTCGTCTCTCCGCTTTTGCCGATGAAATCTCGCAGGACCTGAACGAGCAGCTGGCCGTTTTGCTCAGCGAGAACATCCATTTTCTCGATCTACGGAGCGTGTGGAATAGCAATGTGCTGGACCTCAGCAACGAGCAGGTGCAATTGGTCAAACGCACACTCGACGCCCACAACGTCGGTGTAGCTGCGATTGCTTCACCTATCGGCAAAGTCGCCATTGACGCACCGTTTGATGCACAGATGCAACGTTTTGAGCGTGCGATTGCGCTCTCCCATATCTTTCAAACACCTTATATCCGCATTTTCTCTTTTTACCCACCAAGGGCAGGGCATAATACAATGCAATCGGCGTGGCGCGACGAGGTCATCAGACGACTGGATAGCATGACGAAACGCGCTGCAGAAGAGCATCTCATCTTGCTGCATGAAAACGAAAAAGCCATCTATGGCGATACAATTGCACGCTGCGTCGATCTGCTCAGCAGCATTCAGAATGAGCATTTGCAAGCTGCATTCGACCCGGCAAATTTTATCCAGTGTGAGCAAACACCTTATCCAGATGCCTTCGAGGCTTTGCGGCCCTGGCTGCACTATGTGCATGTGAAAGATGCGCTGCCTGATGGCAATGTTGTCGCGGCGGGTAAGGGCATATCGCGCTGGCCCGATATTCTGCACCATCTGCGGCAAGACAGCTATGACGGCTTTCTTACCTTAGAACCGCATCTTGCTAGCGCGAATCAATACAGCGGTTTTAGCGGTGCTGATCTCTTCTGTAGCGCATCGCAGGCTTTACAACATATATTGCAAAATATCGGTTGGCAATATGCGTAATTTAGGAATAGCTCTCTAACTTGTTTTCCAGCGTTTGGTTCTGTTGGCGAACCTTCGCTTTGCGCTTCTCAGCATACAGCTGAAGACGTTCGCGGATGGCGGGGTCGGCAATTGCCAATTCTTTCGCAGCGTGAATGGCAGCATTGACAGCCCCTGCATCGCCAATTGCCATAACCGCGACGGGCGCACCTTCGGGCATCTGCACCATCGAGAGCAGGGCATCAATGCCTTTAAGCGCACCCAGATCGCGTGGCACACCAATGACAGGGAGATCGGCACGCAGGTCGGCAATGTTGCCAGGGAGATGGGCAGCCCCACCCGCACAGGCGATGATAACTTGGACGGAAGGCGGCAGATTTTCGATGTGGCGCATCATCGTTCGCAGGTCACGATGCACTGAGTTGATCTGCACCAAGCAGGGGATACCAAACTCATAGCGCAGAGTATCGACGGCTTTCATCATTAAAGGCAAGTCAGAGTCGCTACCCATCGTCACCAACACTTTTGGCAAACCATGCGCCGCGTTACCAATACCCTCCGGTGAGACCAGCACGCCATGGTCCTCCATCTGTTGGATAAAAGTCGGTGTTCCGTTTGTTTCCATCCTATTGCTCTTCCCTTACATCGAGAGGGCCGCTCTCGCCTCTTGCGCCCGTTGATAAACAACGGATAGCTCATCACCAACAACCGTAATATGACCCATTTTGCGATCTATCCGCGTTTCATGTTTGCCATAGACATGCACAAACACATTGTGCATGTCTATCGTATTAAGCCATTCCACATGGGCAGGCCCATTGCGCGTGCCCAGAATGTTCACCATCACCGCAGCAGGATAGCGCATCGCCGTTGATGTCAAAGCAAGATCGGTAATGGCACGCAAATGTTGCGCAAACTGTGATGTTTCGCATGCCTCTATCGTATAATGACCCAGATTGTGCGGACGTGGAGCGATCTCGTTGAGCCAAAGATGGCCGTCTGTATCAAGAAACATCTCAACACCAAAAATGCCCGCGCCTTGCCAATAGCCAATAGCCCGCAGCGCGATCTGTTGGGCCGCATGCTGCAACGCCACATCTATGGGAGCTGGAGCCAACACGATCTGACAAATATCGCGCTCGTGCAGCATCTCGACAACAGGATGGGCCGCCAGCTCGCCACGACGGTTGCGCGCAATCATCACGCCCAGTTCTTTTGCCAGCATGAGACCCTTCTCGACATACAACTCGCGCCCTACCAGATGCGCCAGGGCCGTTTTAATCTCTTGTGCGCTGTTAATCCGTGCGTTACCACGTCCGTCATAGGCGTCTTTCTTCGCCTTCAACACAAGCGGATAGCCCCACTCTTCTGCAGCGCGCTCGATATCACTCGCACTAGCGACTTCTCTATATGGAGCAACAGGAATCCCATGTTGAGCGAGAAACTCTTTTTGACGATACTTATCCTGAATGATCGCCAGCACATCTGGTGCGGGATAGATCTGCACACCCTCAGACTCCAATGCTTTGAGAGCCTGCGTATTGATATGCTCAATTTCAAAAGTGACGATATCAGCCTGATTGGCGAGACGACGAATAGCGGCAGCATCTTTCAGACTACCGACGATCTGCTCCGCAACTATCGAGGCGGGACAGTTTTCTGTCGGGTCTAGCACAGTGACACCGGCGTAATGCATAGCGCGAGCAGCCTCGCCCAACATCAAGCCCAATTGCCCACCACCAATCACACCAATACGGGTTGACGTAATGATAGTCTGCTCTTCTTGTGGATCATGCGATGATGAATGCACAGTCAATTTGCTCTCCAGCATGTTGCTCATGCTCTTTATTGTAGGCAGCGGCGAAGAGTGGTGTCAACAATCCTTGACATTCCGCCAAACTGCTGTTATCATGATTAGTAACATACAATATTATACACGTTTTGACCCGCGCTGAACGAAAATAGTACGAGTCTGGTAGTCAACAGCGATCCGATAGATGGTGAAAGTTCGGAAGGCAATCCAGCTCAGAACGCATTCGGGAGCGGCTGACCGAAGAAAGCCTTGTCGGCATAATCTTGGACATTCCAAGCAGGGACCGCTTTATCGCGTCCGCCTCCGCACAAGGGCAAGTAGGTACAGGTGGGTGGTTCCCACGCAGCAAATAACCTGGAAAAAGCGGTCACCATCGTTTCTTGCAATGATGCACGGAAAAACTAGGGAGTTGATGGCGACAAGATGGGTGGCACCACGGGTGTAGTCAACAAGAGCTTCTGCCTCTGATACAACTACTCTCGTCCCTTCAAAATACTGGAAGGGACGGGATTTTTTATTGCCCTCTTCTTCCATAGTTGCACATCTTGACTGACATGCTAGCTCTACCACTAAACTATGTAGGGAAATGAGGAAGACCGCATGAACGTACAGCTAATGCAGCATCCGTCTGCACTGACACACCTTGACGAACTAGATAGCGCACTCCTGAGCGAGACGCTGGCAATACAACCCACCTATGGCACATTGGTATTAGAAGATGGCACGATTTTTGAGGGCCGCTCCTTTGGCTACGAGGGGGCAGTTGCAGGTGAGGTCGTCTTCAGCACAGGGATGGTTGGCTATCCCGAAGCCTTCACCGACGCCTCCTTCTCTGGGCAAATCTTGATTATGACCTATCCCTTGATCGGCAACTATGGCGTTCCCGTGCAACACTATTGGGAAGGTGAGCGCGTGCATATCGCGGGTCTGGTCGTTTCAGAGTATGTCGATACGCCGTCTCACGCACAAAATGCAATGACGCTCAGTACATGGCTCAAGCAGCAGCATGTGCCTGCGCTGGAGATCAAGGACACACGCAGACTGGCACAGCATATCCGCACACATGGAGCAATGTTGGGCAAAATCGTCTTTACAAAAGATATTCCCTTCCATGACCCCAACCTCGACAATCTGGTCGCGCAAGTCTCCACACCAAGCGTCATGCAAATTGGTGAGGGCGACAAACATATCGTCGTGCTGGATTGCGGCACGAAATATAACATTGTGCGCTGCCTGCTTCAGCGCGGCGTGCGCGTGACGGTCATTCCTTGGGATTACCCCCTCTTCGATGAGCAGCATACTTTTGATTTCGATGGCCTGCTCATCTCTAACGGCCCCGGCGATCCGAAAATAGCAATCGCCGCAATTGAGACCATCAAGCAAGCCCTGGAGCGCAAAGTGCCCACACTGGGCATCTGTCTCGGCAATCAACTATTGACGCTAGCCGCAGGTGGCGATACCTACAAGTTGAAATTCGGCCATCGCAGTCAAAACCAGCCCTGTATCTTGCAGGGCACACAACGTTGCTACATCACGACGCAGAATCACGGCTTCGCAGTCGGCACGCTACCCCCTGACTTCCAACCTTGGTTTATCAATGCCAACGACGGCAGCAACGAGGGCATCATGCACGCCTCCGAGCCATTTATGTCGGTGCAGTTCCATCCAGAGGCCAACCCCGGTCCAAGCGATACCGAGTGGGTCTTTGATTACTTTCTGGAGCGCATGGCATGAAGCAGATACACAAAGTCCTGGTGTTGGGAGCAGGCGCACTCAAGATTGGACAGGCAGGCGAGTTTGATTATTCAGGCTCACAAGCATTGAAAGCTCTGCGCGAAGAGGGCATCGAGACCGTGTTGGTCAATCCCAATATCGCAACCATTCAGACTTCAAAACAACTGGCTGACCGCATCTACTTCTTGCCCGTCACGCCGTTCTTTGTCGAAAAAATCATTGCGCGCGAAAAACCTGATGGCATTCTGCTCTCTTTTGGGGGACAGACCGCCCTCAACTGCGGCATCGAACTCTTTGAGCAGGGCATTTTAGAACACCATCATGTCGCCATTCTAGGCACACCGATCAGCGCGATTATCCTCACCGAGGACCGCCAGCAATTTGCCGAGCATCTCAAACAGATCGATGTCGCCACGCCCCAGAGTCATAGCGCGACCACACTGGAGAACGCCCTGGCAATTGGCGAAGAGATTGGCTTCCCTGTCATGGTACGCGCGGGTTTCGCCCTCGGTGGACAAGGCTCTGGCATTGCGCAAAATCGCCAGGAGTTAGCACAGATTGTCACGGGCGCGCTGGCCTTCACGCCCCAGGTTTTGATTGAGCAATACCTGCACCATTATAAAGAAGTAGAATACGAAGTAGTGCGCGATCAGTACG
>DAICZM010000236.1 GCA_027311145.1 Ktedonobacterales bacterium | reverse complement strand
GGTTAATTCATTCGCTTTTTCTGCGACCATGCCTTCCTTGAGCACAATTCCCGTCTTGGCTTCATACAAATTCAGATGATGCATTTTCTTTTGATCTTCTGGCAGATGGTGTTGCGTTCCTCGCAGCGTCTTGCCATCTAAGACCACATGCTGTTGTTCTCCTGCGAGACGGTTCTCGGTTCTCACGCGCGTGAGCAAATCCATCAGAACCTGATTGAGGTGAGCGGGATCGACCGTGCGTAAAACGTTGCTATAGGTGGCGGCACAAGGAAAGGTCGCACGGGTCTCTGGCAACACCTCTTGCAGCCACGTGCGGCGAAAGCGGATCCACTCGGCGATGGCTTGCAGGGTCGTTTCTCCTGCCATCTTTGCCAACAACACGCAGGTCAGCAGAAGGGCTAAGCGGTACCTCTTCCCCTTTTTCCCGCGCGTATCTTCGATCTTGCTCAGTTCTTGATAAATGGAAAGAGCTTCATCTTCCTTGCTCCATCCCGCTAATTCTCCAGCTTCCTTCAACATGGTATAGTTCATTGTAAGATCAGTCCTCGTTTCGTGACGTTTTTGATTATCATCACTTTAACAGGTACTGATCCTTTTGTTTTCTTTTCAGGACTTCTAGACAGGGAAAATTAAATAGCCCTGGGGAGGCACTAAAAACTTTCAGGGGGTCCACGAACGTAATGTTGATAAAGCGTTCAGACAACGACGCAAACTATCAGAATGTTGTGTGGCAATTTCTGGTCGCCAGTAATTGTTCGTAAATTCAATCAGCCCAGCGGAATAGAGAGGTCCAACACTAGCACCACTTTCCTGGCTAGGAACGATATCTTCTTTTATGCTAGCATTACGGCTTCTGCGTGCAATGTTAATAAGTGCTAGTTTTGGATTAGGTTCGGCATCTGTGATATGTTGTAAGCGCGATGGCGGAACTGCCAAAAACTGTGCCATCTTATCTCTATCTGCCATAAGCCATGTTTCGATAGCACATACAGCGATGCGAAAACGTATGCCACGAGATGGATTCGGTAGCCAGTGTTCAAACCCTCTACAAGAATATTCACACTTACCATGACTGGCTAATGCTCCACTTACTCTTGACCAAAGAACGAAAGTTGTTCCATTTGCGGAGGACGTGTATGCGGTAAAACGGCATCAGCGACAGATAGGCCTGCTTCTAATAATGTTTCTATCTCTTTAATATTACTACTGATATCTACTACTGTTCCGTTAGCAGCAGGACGTAATATCAAAACTTCATTAGAGCCGATGCCTTCATCACGGAGTAAATCACTACTGTGAGTGCTGACAAGTATCTGGCGTGCCAATCTCTTCTGTGATTTCTGAAGAGATGCCATCATTTCTGGAACATGGCTGGCTACTTCGGCATGGAGAGATAGCTCAGGTTCTTCAAGAATTAAGGGACCATTGCCGTCTAACAAGGCCCACAGTAACCCGATTAATCTGAGTGTGCCGTCAGAAAAATCTGTTTCTGTTTGCCATGCGCCTTTATTCCGCCAATGTTGATATTTTGCTCTCAAGTGAGGAACGCCTCGCTCATCTCTGTACAGAGAAAGCTCTCGCATTTGTGGCACTACAACCCGCAGGATATCTTGGATACGACGGAGCCGTGACTCTTGTGTCCTTTTTTGAGAACTGGCAATCTGTTCGAGAAAATCGCCGCCATAGGGATCAAATCTTCGTCCTACAGAGCGGTTAGGATCACGAATAAGTTGGGGGACAATGTGATAGTAGCTGATACTCTTGAAAAAATCGGCAATCTCTCGAAAGTCACGGTTAGAATTAATCTGCTCTAAATGTGTCTGTCTTAGTAATTCCCTATCCTCTCGATCTTGTTCGTTTGGGCGTTGCAGGAGAATGATTTCTCCCTTTTGTACTCGTTCTTCTTTAAGATAAGTTTGGGAAGTGCTATCTTGCGCAATGGTAATCCGGTATCGCCATATAACACCATCGTTATCTTCAATAGTGGTGTCTATGACAATATCAGCGGGACGACGTGCGAAGAGACTACGCAGGTGAGAGATACCGCCACGATCTTCAACTGCTTTTTCGAGTCCTCCACCTATGCGTACGATATCGCGGAGAAAACGAAAAACGTCCAGAAAATTAGATTTACCAGATGCATTTGGCCCAACCAGAAACATACGAGGTTGCAAAGCAACATCAACAAGCGTAAAGTTGCGCCAATTTTCGAGATGGACCTGTGAGAATCTCATGCTTTATGCCCCTGTAGTAGCGCATTTGGTGTATTCTTGTCTAATAAGTATATACCTTCGCGAAAAGAGAAGGCTACATATCTGCGCTGTCGAGCCAGATCGTCACGGGGCCATCGTTGACCAACTCGACCGCCATATGCGCGCCAAAGACGCCGCCTTCGACCGTGAGAGGATACGTGCGTAAGAGGTTTTTGAAGCGTTCCACCAGTTGTTCCGCGATAGAGGGATGTGCGGCATTGATAAAACTGGGACGGCGACCCTTGCGCGTGTCCGCGTAGAGTGTAAATTGTGAAACAACGAGCATTGCGCCGCTGTTATCAAGCAGAGAGCGGTTCATCTTGCCCTCGTCATCTTCGAAAATGCGCAGATTGATGATTTTCTCGCACATCTGGCGAACCTGCGCCTCGCTATCACCCTGTCCGATGCCGACCAGGACCAGTAAGCCCTGTTCGATGCGCCCGACCACCTGTCCGTCTACCGTGACGCTGGCCCGGCTGACGCGCTGAAGTAATGCTCTCATGCTTCCCCACCATCCTTACTATCGTTAAGCTGCGTTTGCGCGGCGACGGCGATGGCAATCGAGAACTGGGCCAGATCTGCCATACTGACATCGAACGCGCTGAGGCCAAGCAGTTCGGCGCGTTTACGCGCATTGCCGTAAAGCCGCACGCTAGGCCGTCCACTACGCAGTTGTACAACTTCCATCTCGCGCCACGCCACGCCGTGTAGGCCCGTGCCCAGTGCTTTACTGATCGCTTCTTTGGCTGCGAAGCGACCAGCAAGGCGCGTGGCTTTGCCGCGACACTGGCGGACCTCGATCTCGGTAAAGACACGCTGAAGAAAACGCTCGCCGTGCTTCTCATAGACCTTGCGCACGCGCTCAACCTCAATGATGTCGATACCAACGGCGATGTTAACACCCTGTGGTGCGAGCAGTGGCGCAGGTAGACCAGCCATGCCAGCAGGCCCGAAGAGCCAATCGGGAATTTGTTCCCCTGGTTTACGCACTAGGGGCGTGAAGAGCAATGGCTGGCTGTCGTTCATGTGGGATCTCCTAGTCGCCGATATTCAGGTCAAGTGTGGGTTGAAGGGCTGGCAAGGCTGTGCTATCGCCAGCGGGCAGAATGGTTGGAGCAGGTCCAGTGCCGCGTCCCATCGCGCGATAGATGAAGCCGAGACGGTGCATCTCGCTTCCGTCGTAAATGTTGCGCCCGTCAATTAACACGGGTCGATGCATGAGTGAGCGCACGTGCTGCATGTTAAGCGACTTAAACTCGTTCCACTCGGTGACAATGACGAGTGCGTCGGTCTGCTCAGCAACGCTATAGGCGTTCTCGCAGAAGGTCACGCTGTCTAGACGCACGCCCTCGCGCACCAGAGCCTCGCGTCCAGTCTCGCTGGCGACGGGGTCATAGACGCGCACGTGCGCACCCTGGCTCGTAATCCAGCGAATGATATCGACAGCAGGAGCTTCGCGCATGTCATCAGTATTGGGTTTGAAGGCCAGACCCAGCACGCCAATTGTTGTGCCGCGCAATGAGCCAAGAATCGAGGTGAGCTTACTGATGACGAGCCTCCGCTGGTCATGGTTGATCTCCATAACGGCATGCAGCAGTTGTGGGTGCAAACCTGCCTCGTCCGCCATATGCGCCAGTGCCCGCACGTCTTTGGGAAAGCAGCTGCCCCCGTATCCGAGGCCCGCGTTGAGGAAGGCATGCCCGATCCGTTTGTCGTAGCCCATACCGACGGCAACTTCTTTGACATCGGCTCCCAGACGTTCGCAGATTTGTGCGATCTCGTTGATGAAAGAGATTTTTGTTGCCAGGAAAGCGTTCGAGGCGTATTTGATCATCTCGGCTGTATAGAGGTCAGTTGTGACGATGGGAGCGCGCAGAGGCATGTAAAGTCGTGCAACCGTGTAGGCGGCTTCGGGGTCCGAAGAGCCAAGCACGATGCGGTCAGGTTGCTGGAAATCAAGCAGGGCAGAACCTTCGCGCAAGAATTCGGGATTTGAGACCACGGCGAAGGTGATGTCGGAACGTTTGAGGTTGTTGTGGATGACCCGTGAAACCACGTCACCACTGCCAACGGGAACAGTACTTTTATTGATGATGATGGCATAGTGGTCGAGTTCCTCGGCGATGCTGCGGGCCGCACTTTCTACATAGCGCATGTCTGCTCCGCCTTGCCCATTGCCAGTGGGGGTATTGACGGCGATAAAAATGAAATCGCTTGCCGCCAGACCTTCGCTATAGCTAGTTGTGAAGTGTAATCGCCCTGCCTGATAGTTGCGATGTACCATCTCTTCCAGGCCCGGCTCATAAATCGGTAAAATGCCCTTTTTTAGCTTTTCGATCTTCTCCGCAACAATATCAACACATGTGACTTGATTGCCCATATCGGCAAGACAGGTTCCTGTAACTAGTCCTACATAGCCTGTACCAATGACGCAAATTACTGACACGCGGTTACTCCTCTACTGTGACAAATGGATTTTCGTATTTCTCTTCCGCTATCGTGGTTGGTTCGCCATGTCCGGCAAACACAACCAATTCCTCGTCCAGCGGATACAACTTGGTTTTAATTGCCGTAATAAGCTGTTGATAATTGCCGCCGGGCAGATCAGTGCGCCCAATACTGCGGTGGAAGAGCGTGTCGCCACTGAAAACGCAGTAGGGTTGACTGACCAGACAGATACCACCAGGGGTATGACCGGGAGTATGCAAGACATCGAGGGTGAGCGTACCGATGGTGATGCGGTCCCCTTCTTTTAGCAAGATGTCCGGTTGGCGTTTAACAAGCGGCGGCGTGCGTTCAAACAGGTGTGCCGCCTCTTCATCTGTATACATATAAACATCATCTGGGTGAATCGCCAGGGGGACGGGATAGACCTCGCTCACTGCGTCAATCGCGCAGATGTGGTCAATGTGTCCATGCGTATTGATGATGTATTTCGGAATGAGCCGTAGTTCTTGAATGGTTTCCAGAATACGCTCCGCCTCATCGCCGGGGTCGATAATGACGGCCTCGCGTGTCTGCGGGCAAGCATAGAGGTAACAATTTTCCTCAAACATACCGACTGTCACACAAGCGACGATGGGCATCTGCTGGTCAAATTCCGTTTCGGGCATGTTTCTGTTCCTCCTGGCCCTTAGACGATAAGCACTGGCAACATTATAGCATAGGTAGATAACCCGGCATGGCGCAATCTTCCTTACAAGGGTGTGATGTCTATTGTATTTGTATTACATGAATGTTGCGTTTTTGTTGCGTTGACGTTGAAACGCTAGGCATGCTTTCTTAGGTAATCAGCGATCTCTTCGCGTTTTACCTGCACTTGCTGTGGCTCAGTATTTGTCTCGCCCACACGTTGATCTTTCACGGCGACGAGGCTATTTGCCAGCTCATCTTCGCCGAGCAGCAAGGCATAATCTGCCCCAGATGCCTTGACCTGTTTCATCTGTGCTTTGAAACCCCGATCTCCGTAGCTCATCTCGGCCTTAATACCTGCCTGGCGTAGATCGGCGATCAGTTGCACGGTGGCATCCTTGACCTCTGCCGTCTTGCCGAGGGCGACGACGAAGGCACGTGTATGTTCCGCGGCAGGCGGAACGATACCTTGCCGTTTTATTTCAAGGATGATGCGTTCCATGCCCATGCCAAAGCCAATGCCCGGCGTGAGCTGCCCGCCAAGAATTTCTGCCAGGCCGTCGTAGCGTCCACCGCCATTGAGGGCGTTTTTATCACGCTCAGAGGTGAACTCAAAGACCGTGCGCGTGTAGTAGTCCAGTCCACGCACAAGCAGCGGATTGAGCGAGAACGGCACGCCATAGCGGGTCAGGTAACGCTGTACAGCGGCGAAGTGTTCGCGGCATGGCTCGCAGAGGCTATCCGCAATCTTCGGCGCATTCGCAATCTTCGGCTGGTCCTGGGCTTCCTTGCAGTCGAGCAGACGCAAGGGGTTCTTATCAAAACGGACCTGGCAATCCTCACAGCAGGTCGAGAGTAGTGGGCGATAGTAGTCGCGCAACGTCTCGATGTACTGTGGACGGCAGTTGCGATCTCCAATGCTGTTGAGATGCACGCGAATATGGCGCAGACCCAGTTGCATATAGACCTGATAGAGCAGGCCGATCATCTCGGCATCAATCGCTGGATCGCTCTCGCCAAGTGCCTCGCAGCCGAACTGGTGGTGTTCGCGGTAGCGACCCGCCTGTGGCTTGTCACGGCGAAACATAGGTGAACTCATATAATAAAGCTTGACAGGCTGCGGGAGCTTGAACATGCCATGTTCGAGATAGGCGCGTACTACGCCCGCCGTGCCTTCTGGCCGTAAGGCGATATTGTCGCTTTTGCCGTCTTTGTCGGGGCGATCATCAAAGCTATACATCTCTTTATCGACAATATCGGTTCCCTCGCCTGCCGTGCGCCGATAGATTGCGGTATCTTCTAATAGCGGTGTTTCAATGCGTTTGTAGCCATATAAATGTGCAACCGCTGCCGCTGTCTCTTCTACAAAACGCCAGTATGGTTGCTCGTCAGGGAGAATATCACTAAATCCCTGGAGTGATTTATAGTGTTCAGGCATGTCTATGCTGCTCCTCTCCTACATCAGTGCGCACCCATTATAGCAGAAACCTGCTAGAGACGCTATCAGTATAATGAATAATAGAGTCTCCTATTGTTTACGTGTGTGGATGGTGTGAAAGGGATTGAGATGATACAGAGACGTGGGGCGGTTGTGGATAGAAGGGTGCGCAGCACAAGCCCAATGGTACGTGAAAAGCAGAGACAGGAGCGTGTTTTCCCTCTGTGGCTGCTGGCCTGTTTGTTTGCTACGCTTGCGCTCACTCTGAACCTCTATCGTTTGGGTGACCCGAGCATCTGGTTCGATGAAGCCTTTTCGGTTGAGCTAGCGCGTCAACCGCTGCCGTTGCTCTGGCACATTATTTTCGGACCAGAGCCGAACATGGAATTGTACTATCTGTTTCTACACTTCTGGCTGGCCTTCACAGGCTGGCTCGGTTTCAATCCGA